>NZ_CP079110.1:0-309866 GCF_019357495.1 Nosocomiicoccus ampullae | reverse complement strand
ATTGAAGCGGTGATGTACCAATTACTCGTACTCTTTTTAATTATGAATACAGCCGCACTCGCTTCAATTCTTGTTGGATTTTTATCGTATCCATTTTTATTCAATCAAAAATTACAATTTTTAGGTGTTCAAGAAGATACAAAATAAAACGCAGATTCATAAAGAATCTGCGTTTCTTTTATGCGTTTAATAATGTTTTCTTAATGTCTTCATATGCGCTATACCAAAGTTCTTCGTCTGTTGTGAATTTTTCTCTAATTTTTTTGATGAAGTCTTTAAATTTCTCATCGTAATTATCGCTATCTTTTGGTGGCAGTTGTTGTTTGTATTCGTCAACTGTTGCTTTTACTTCAGGCGCAAAAGGTCCCCACACTCCGATTTCGTTATTATCATTATCTAAAACGATGAATTTTGGAATAATGTTTTTACCGTTCGTTTGATATTGCTCCATTAAGTCTAAATTTTCATCGCGTAATGAAAACTTCACTTCAAAATCATATGCTTCAGCGAGGTGTAATAAAATTGGTGTATTTAACATACAATGCGCACACCAAGGCTCGACGATACCGAGCACTTTAAATTGCTTTTCTTGGAGTAGCTCTTTGTTTTCATCTTCTCTAACATTAAAGTTATCGTAAATATATTCAAATCCATCTTTTAAATCAGTAAATTGCTGACGTAACTCTTCAGTAGATAGTGCTTTGTCATACCACTGTGTTAGATTGTTAGCCAAAATAACCCCTACTTTCATTCGTTTTATTTACTATTCCTTTTTTAATAAATTTTAAACATACAATCATTACAATTTTTTTACGATTATTAAAATTTATTTATAAGCGTTTTTATTGGTTGATAAGTGGATATGTGACATATAACGTAGACCCGAAGGAGATATTATATGAATCAAAAACGGATTACTGAAATAGATGCACTACGCGGAATTGCCGCGTTATTTGTTGTTTTATATCATTATACATTTCACTACGGTAGACGTTTTGGTCACTTAAGTAGTGATTACAACACAGAAATATTTAGTTATGGACACTACGGTGTCCAACTCTTTTTTATCATTAGTGGGTTTGTCATTTTTATGTCCGTTCGACGCGGAAGGTCTGCTGGAGACTTTTTAATTAAACGTGCGTTTCGTTTATATCCAGCTTATATCGCGGCGATTGTGATTACTTTTATAGTATTAAATTCTAGCGCGATTGATATACAAAGAACGATTCCAGAAATGATTTTAAACATGACGATGTTCCAAGAGTTTTTTGGGATTAGAAATATAGACGGTTCTTACTGGTCATTACGCGTTGAATTAACATTCTATATCATGATGGGCGTCGTCATGTTACTCGACAAAACAAAAGTTATGAAAGTAGTAATATTGATGCTTATTGGCGGAATGATCGTTCAAGTTCAAAGTTTAATTGCACCGAACGATATGATTCAGTGGGTAGAAAGATTTTCAACAGCAAATTATATTCAAATGTTTGTGATTGGAATTATGCTTCATGAAATTTGGAGCAATGGTTTACATCGTAAATATGTCGGAGTGATTGCTATTTCGGTTCTCTATGACTTTATATTTGAGGGCGTAACAAATGGATTATTTACATTAACGTTTATCGGGATTTTTGCTTTAATTTTAAGAGGTAAGCTAAAATTTTTAAATAATAAAGTACTTCTTTATCTCGGGAGTATTTCTTATCCATTATATTTAATTCATCAAAATATCGGGTACACACTAATTCACATCATGGAAGATTACGGATTAACACATGAAATATGGATTATCGTACCGACACTTGTATCGATATTACTCGCACATTCAATTTTACATGTTGTCGAAAAACCATCTCAAAACTTTTTATTTAAACACTATAAATTAATTCGAGACAATCTAAATAAAAATGTCTCTAGTATTCGTTAAATATATTGAGTACAATAGTATATCAATATAAAGGGTGGTGATACGATGTCTACAGACAAAAGAGTGCTTGGACTGATTTCAGTCATTCTCGGTGCGAGTCTTTGGGGAATTGGGGGTACTGCAACAGACTGGCTATTTAGAAATACCCCAGTCAACGTCGACTGGTACGTGACCGCGCGGCTTTTAATTAGTGGAATAATACTCGTGTCAGTATTTTTACTTTTATTTAAAAAGAAATCGACGACAGTTTGGGACCGATATTTAGTCACACGGTTTGTCATTTATAGTATTTTCGGGATGGCACTTGTTCAGTATTCATTTACTGCAACGATTGGTTACGGAAATGCTGCGATCGCAACAGTACTACAATGTACTGGCCCAATCTATATAATTTTATATTATGTATTTAGAAAGTATATACAATTTACGTATAAAGAGGCGCTCGTTATTTTGTTCATGATTGTTGGGGTAATTTTAATTGCAACAAACGGCAACTTATCACAACTCATCGTATCACCACTTGCGTTATTTTGGGGTATTTTATCTGGTATGGCACTTGCATACTATACAGTGCACGCTGCCTATCTGCTCGTTAGAATGCACCCGCTAGAACTCGTCGGCGGATCGATGCTCGTCGGTGGAATACTGTTAAACTTTAAAACACCCATCTGGTCATTAGATTTTCACTACGACTGGTCAGCACTTGAAATTGGAGTATTAATATTCTCGATTTTAATCGGAACGACACTCGCATTTCTTTTATACATCGGGAGTTTAAAATATATAACATCACAAGAAGCCGGTATATTAGGACTACTCGAACCAGTGATGGCTGTGTTAACAACAGTGATTGTTCTTGGAGACGTATTAGAAGTGTTTCAAGTCGTCGGCATCACGCTTATATTAGGAATTACAATTTCCAATACAATATCATCAAAAAAAGAAGCGAAAGCCTGAAGTGTGTACGACGGCGGCTGTCGCTTCTTTTTATTTAACATTTTTTGCCTGATTTTGTTAATTATTTTGATTTAATTAACAGAATTCAGTCTTTTTTATCATATTTTGTTAGATAAAAAAATATATTTAACAGATTTCGATTATTCTATTGTGATTTTGTTAAATAAAATTATATGTTTAACAGATCCGGATTATTTTTGTTAATTAAACGATAAAAAAACTCTCACCTATCGTTATTACAAAGTTTCTATACAAATTTTAACCGCTCGTGTTAAGTCATCGATAGACATGCTTGGTAAACTCTCATTCTCAATAGCAAGTTCATGTGAAGCTGGAATATGTATGAATCCTGCTTTAAATTTTTCCTCTAAACCTGCTTCATTTAAAGCAACATACATCATGTTATTACAAAGATACGTACCTGCAGTGTTTGATATTTTCGCTGGTAAAAATTCAGCCTTTAGATTGTCGACCATTTTACGAATTGGTAGTGTTGAAAATATACCATCTGGTCCGTCTTCAGTAATCGGTAAATCTACTGGTGCAAAACCTGAGTTATCTTCTCTACCGTCTTTTACGTTAATCGCGATACGCTCTGGTGTAATTTTAGATCTGCCAGCAGCGAGTCCAAGCATAATAACAACGTCTGGTTCTCTTTCTTTAATCTCTCTTAATAACTCTTTTTCTGATTCGTTAAAGTCGACGGGTAAAATATGTCCTTCGACGTTATAATCGTTAATTGTTTGACCGTCCAAAGCTTTCACAACTTCTTCTGTCGGATTAGTTTTATGGTTTAAAAATGGAACAAACCCTGTTAATAATAATTTCATATCTTTCACCTCTTGTTTACTCACATTGTAGTCTAATTATTAAAATTATGAAATCATTTATACAGGGTTTGTTATCATAAAATATTATTTTAAACACCTCAATTAATAAAGCGCTACCAAAATAATATATATATAAAAGTCTTAATGTTTAAAATCCGTCGTATTCTCATTTAAGTTAGTGAAAATGTTAATACCGAAGAGGATGATTGCAAGTAAGAACATTGGTCCACCGATAAATGTTAAAACGTGTGCAATACCCGGATTGATTTGTACATAAAAAGTACTAAAAAGAAACATTGGAACACCGATATGGTATAACCAAAATGTCGCTTTACCGAGACCATTTTGTGCTAAATGCGGATAAATTGATAAAACGGCACCGATTCCAAGCGTAGTTAACCAACCGACAACGTTCACATGTGCATGACCAGCTGCCCAATTAAGTTGTAAAGTATAAGACATGAATAGTCCTATTGAGATCCCAATGACAAGGTATAGCACTGCAAGTTTAAGCCATGTTTGACCCATTTAATTTACCTCCTTTATATTGTATACTTTTAGATTATCATTAAATTTGTATATCGGTCAATTAATTGTAAATTAATCATATTTTTGTATCATAATAAAAAAGCCGTCGCACAATAGTACGACAGCTTAAAGTTAATATTAACCGATTGAACCTTCCATTTCGTAACTGATTAGACGGTTCATTTCGACTGCATATTCCATTGGAAGTTCTTTTGTGAATGGTTCGATGAAGCCCATTACGATCATTTCTGTCGCTTCGATTTCACCGATACCTCTACTCATTAGGTAGAATAATTGTTCTTCTGATACTTTAGAAACACGTGCTTCGTGTTCTAGAGAAATATTGTTGTTGTAGACTTCGTTATATGGAATTGTATCTGAAGTCGATTTCTTATCCATAATTAACGTGTCACATTCGATTGTAGATTTTGCGTTATCAGCTCTACGTCCGAAGTGTACAAGTCCACGGTACGTCACTTTACCACCATGTTGTGCGATTGATTTCGACACAATTGATGATGAAGTATTTGGTGCTAAGTGTAACATCTTAGAACCTGCGTCTTGAAGTTGTCCTTCACCTGCAAGTGCGATTGACATTGTCATACCTCTTGCACCTTCACCTTTAAGGTAAATTGCAGGGTATTTCATTGTAATCTTAGAACCGATGTTACCGTCTACCCATTCCATCGTTGCATTTTCTTCAGCGAATGTACGTTTAGTTACTAAGTTGTAAACGTTGTTTGCCCAGTTTTGAATTGTCGTATAACGGCAGTAAGCGTTTGGTTTAACGATAATTTCAACAACTGCTGCGTGTAATGAGTTCGTTGTATAAACTGGTGCAGTACAACCTTCAACATAGTGTAACCATGAACCTTCGTCACAAATAATTAGTGTACGCTCAAACTGTCCCATATTTTCTGAGTTAATACGGAAGTAAGCTTGTAACGGGTTATCTAATTTAACGTGAGGTGGTACATAGATGAATGATCCACCTGACCAAACTGCTGAGTTAAGTGCAGCAAATTTGTTATCTGATGGTGGTACTACTGTTGCGAAGTACTCTTTAAATAACTCTTCGTTTTCTCTAAGTGCTGCATCTGTATCTTTAAATACAACACCTTTTTCTTCAAGTTCTTTTTCCATGTTGTGGTAAACAACTTCTGATTCGTACTGTGCAGATACACCTGCTAAGTATTTCTGCTCAGCTTCAGGGATACCTAAACGGTCGAATGTACGTTTAATTTCATCAGGAACTTCATCCCATGAACGTTCTGAACGCTCTGATGGTTTAACGTAATAACGAATTTCGTCGAAGTTAAGTTCTGATAAGTCTCCACCCCAAGTAGGCATTGGTTTACTATAGAACTGCTCAAGTGATTTTAGACGGAAGTCTAACATCCACTCAGGCTCTTCTTTCATCTTCGAAATCTCTCTAACAATTTCTTCAGTTAATCCGCGTTCTGAACGGAAGATTGAAACGTCGTCATCGCGGAAACCATATTTATATTCACCAATATCTGGCGCTTTTCTCATTGCCATAACTATTCACTCCTAATCGTATTTAGTGCGAATTACTCTTCTTTAAATCCTTTTTCAAATGCTTTCCAAGATAAAGTCGCACACTTAATTCTCGCAGGGAATTGACTGACACCGGATAAAGCTTCAATGTCACCCATATCATCAGTGATCGTATAGTCTTCTCCAAGCATCATTTTACTAAATTCATTTCCCATTTCTAAAGCACGGTCTACAGTTTGACCTTTAACAGCTTCTGTCATCATCGATGCACTTGCCATTGAAATTGAGCACCCGTGCCCTTCAAAACGAACGTCATCAACGATGTTGTCTTTTATGTCTAACATGAGGCGAATTTCGTCACCACACGTAGGGTTATTCATATCAATTGTAATCGTACCATCTTCAAGTTCACCTTTGTTACGTGGGTGTTTGTAATGGTCCATAATTACTGAGCGGTATAGCTGTTCTAGGTTACTAAAATTCATATGAGAAAAACTCCTTCGTACGCTCTAAGCCGCGAATGAATGTATCTACTTCTTCTTTAGTATTGTAAATATAGAAACTTGCACGCGCTGTTGAATTTGTGTCTAACCATTTCATTAATGGTTGTGCACAGTGATGTCCCGCACGAACAGCAATACCATCTTGGTCGAGTGCTGTCGCTAAGTCATGCGGATGAACTCCGTCAAGGTTAAACGTAATTAATCCAGCACGTTCTTTTGGTCCATAAATGGTAATACCGTCAATTTTCTGCATTTGTTCGTAAGCATAATTTACAAGCTCTTGTTCATAGTCATGGATATTATCCATACCGACTTCTGTTAAGTAGTCAATTGCTTCACCGAGTCCAATCGCTTCAGCAATCATCGGTGTGCCTGCTTCGAATTTAACCGGTAAGTCTGTCCATGTTGCATCTTCTTTATATACATAATCGATCATATCTCCACCGTACTCGACTGGTTCAAGATGATCTAAAATTTCTGCTTTACCATATAGTACACCGACACCTGTTGGTCCAAGCATCTTGTGTGAACTAAATGCATAGAAATCAACGTCTAAATCTTGAACATCTACTGTCATATGTGGTACAGCTTGAGCACCATCTACAACGATATATGCATCGTTATCATGAGCAATTTTTGCAATCGATTTAACGTCATTAACTGTACCTAATACATTAGATACATGGGCAATCGCTACGATTTTCGTCTTTTCTGACATTACACTCTCAACACTTTCAAGTTTAATTGTGCCGTCAGATTCTAGAGGAATAAACACAAGCTTCGCACCTTTACGCTTAGCAAGTTGTTGCCAAGGTACGATGTTTGCATGGTGTTCCATTTCTGTTACGACGATTTCATCGCCTGCTTCAACAGCATAATCTCCGAGTGAACGTGCGACTAAGTTTAATGCTGCTGTTGTCCCACGTGTATAAATAATTTCTTCAAATCGTTTTGCATTGATGAACTTACGTACTTTCATACGTGCAGATTCATATGCATCAGTTGCAAGCGTACCGAGAGTATGAACCCCTCGGTGAACGTTTGCATTATATTTAAAGTAATATTCATTAGTCTTATCCACTACACGATCAGGTGTTAAACTTGTTGCTGATGTGTCTAGGTACGTGAGCGCATTCCCATTAACCTTTTCGTCAAGGACCTTAAAGTCTTGTCTAATTTTGTTAATGTCCAATGTGGATGCCTCCTAATTAGTTTAAGATTTTCTCTTCAATTACATCTACGAGTAAGTTTTTAACACTTTCAATCGGTAAGTTTACAACAACTGGTGTTAAGAAACCGTGAATGACTAAGCGTTCTGCTTCTTCACGTTTTAGTCCTCTACTCATCAGATAGAAGAGTTGTAACTCATCCACGCGTCCTGCTGAAGCTGCGTGTCCTGCTTCTACTTCATCTTCATCGATTAATAAAATAGGGTTCGCGTCACCGCGCGCTTTACCATCAAGCATTAACACACGTGATTCTTGTTGCGCATTTGAGAATGTTGCACCTTTTTTAATGTGTCCAATTCCGTTAAATACGCTGTTTGCATTTTCTTTCATTACACCGTGTTTTAAGATGTTTCCGTAAGTGTTTTTACCATAGTGAATCACTTCAGTCGTGAAGTTTAACATCTGGCGACCACGGCCAACTGTCACAATCTTAACATCTGACTGTGAGTTATCACCGTTTAGGTTAGTTGTGTTGTCGTAAATCACATTTGAATCATTCATAAGCCCGAGTGCCCAGTCTATAACTGCGTCACGATCAGTATTCCCGCGACGTACAACGTATCCAGTAATATCTTTAGCTAAGAAGTCTACTGCACCGTAGTTAATTTTAGCGTTGTCTTTAGCAAACACTTCACTCACGACGTTTAATTGTGCTTTAGATGACTCTAAGTTTGTCACATAGTTTTCAACATATGTGACTTCAGAACCTTCATCTGCAACTAATAATACGTGGTTAAATAGGGATGCTTTTTCGTCATCATGGTATACGACAACTTGAATTGGTGCTTCAACTTTTACGTTTTTCGGTACGTAGATAAACACCCCACCATTTAACATCGCTTGGTGATATGCTGTGAGTTTGTTTTCATCAACTGATACACCATCAGTCATGAAGTACTTCTCAACTAATTCTTTATGATTTTCTGAAGCTGTAAATATATCTTCAACAATAACACCTTGAGACTTTAATGACTCTGAAAGCTGTACAAATGCTTTCGTGTTATTGTGTTGAACGTATAGGTTTTCTACACTTTCAGTTTCTACGACTTTTTTCACTGTTTCAGGTAAATCTGAAAGTGACTGGTAAGTTGAACTTTCAGTAAATGGTTGTTCAACTGTGAAAAAGTCCCAGTTATAAATACGTGTTTTGTCTGGTTTAATCATGTCTAAACGATCAATTAAATCTAGTGCTTCTTTTCTTTTTGTTGTAAAGAAGTCATTTACACCATTTTGTTGTGCGTCGTTTAAGACTTTTTCTTTATCTAAAACGAATTCGTTAGCCATTAGAGTTCCTCCTGATATTATTCTGCTGCGTCTACTGTTTCGTCTTCAATACCGAGTTCTTCTTTAATCCACTCATAACCTTCGTTTTCAAGGCGTACTGCTAATTCTTTTCCGCCTGATTTAACAATTCTACCTTGCATCATAACGTGTACGAAGTCTGGTTCGATGTAGTTAAGTAAACGTTGGTAGTGCGTGATGATTAATGAACCAAATTCTGGACCACGCAGTTCGTTAATACCATTCGAAACAACTTGTAAAGCATCGATATCTAAACCTGAGTCGATTTCGTCTAAGATAGCGAATTTAGGTTCTAACATCATAAGTTGTAGAATTTCGTTACGTTTTTTCTCCCCACCAGAGAAACCTTCGTTTAAGTAACGAGTTGCCATGTCTGGATCCATATCTAAGAATTCCATGTTTTTATCTAATTTTTTGATAAATTGCATTAAGTTAATCTCGTCGCCTTCTTCACGACTTGAGTTAATTGCTGAACGTAAGAAATCTGAGTTTGTAACACCAGAGATTTCTGATGGATACTGCATTGCTAGGAATAAACCAGCATGTGCACGCTCATCTACTTCCATTTCAAGCACGTTTTCACCATCAAGTAAGATCTCACCTTGAGTAACATCATATGATGGGTGACCCATAATTGCTTGAGAAAGTGTAGATTTACCTGTACCGTTTGGTCCCATTACAGCGTGAATCTCACCTTGTTTAAGTGTTAGGTTTAAACCTTTAAGTATTTCTTTTCCTTCAATTTCGACATGTAAGTCTTTGATTTCTAGAACAGATGTCATCCTAATAATCCTCCAGTTAGATTGAATTTATTTTCTCTTTAACAGTTTATAATAATTCTAAACTATAGTCAAAGTTTCACTAATGTGCGAATGTCTATATTGTACCTTATATATGCCTATATTTGAAGTATTATACCTCCCTATCGACGATTCAATATATTGAGAATAAAAATCAAGTAAAAGATGAAAATAGAGAATGATTGATGGGAGTTATGGTGCAGCTTGGGATTTTTCGATAGGAGATGTGTGCTATTTCGGGATTAGTTTGGGGGTATCGGAAGCGATAGTGTAATTGTGCACTATCTCTTTGGATAGACGGCATTTTATCGCAAGTCATAGTGTGATTATGCACTATCGCTTTGGATAGACGGAGCTTTATCGGAAGTCATAGTGTAATTATATACTATCTCTTTAGATAGACGGAACTTTATCACAAATCATAGTGTAACTATGCACTTTCTCTTTCGATAGTCGGTATTTTATCGCAAGTCATAGTGTAATTGTGCACTATCTCTTTAGATAGACGGAGCTTTATCGCAAATCATAGTGTAATTATGCACTATCTCTTTGGATAGCCAGCATTTTATCTTAAGTTATAGTGTAACTATACACTTTCTCTTTGGATAAGCGACGCTTTATCGCAAATCATAGTGTAACTATGCACTTTCTCTTTGGATAAACAGTCATTTATCCTAAATGATCGTGTAATTCTCTACTATCTTTTAAGATAAAAAAACACCACAGTCACTCAAACACGCTGAAATCCTGTCATAAGAAAAAACGCATGTGTAAAACACATGCGTTATCCTTACTTAATGAAACGAATTGTTAATGGTGGTAAATATCTTTCACCATTTGCTGATTTCACAGCACCAATAATTGTAAAAATTGTAACCATAACTCCTAAAATAGGTGTTGTAATAAAACCAATCACAAGAACCATTAAAGCTGAAGATATTATCGTATAAATCGTATATGAAAGTGTGAAATTTAAAACGTCAGCTAGAGCTTCTCCTGTTTCAGGATCATCATCTTTTTTAATGGCCCAAATAATTAAAGGCGCAATGAACGCTGAAATAAAGAGTGATAAATATGACAACATTACAATTTGATTGTCAAACACGGGACGAGTTTCATATGTGTAATTTTTATCTTGCTCGAAATTATCCATAATTTTCCCCCATAAATTTTGTCATATAATTATATACCCAATTATTTAGATTTTATAAACGCACTTAAACATTCAAATAAAAAACACGGCATAAAAGCCGTGTTCATGTTAAATTGATTATTCAGCTGAGATTACAGCACCGTCATAATTTTCATCAATGAATGATTTAATATCGTCACTTTGTAATACTTCAACAAGTGTGTTTAGTGCTTCATCGTCTTTGTCTTCACTTCTTACAATTACAACGTTTACGTAATCTGAGTCTGCCGCTTCTAGTTCAATTGCTTCTTCTTTTGGTGATAATCCTGAGTCAATCGCATAGTTTGAGTTGATGAAGAATACGTCTCCTTCGTTATTTTCATATGCTTTTACCATGATTTCTGGTGCTGTTTGATTATCAAATTTGAAATCATGAGGGTTTTCTTCGATATCATCTAACGTTGCTTCAATTGGGTCAACACCATCTTTAAGTGTGATTAGATCGTGGTCTACGAAGAATTTTAAAACGCGTCCTTCGTCTGGTAAGTTGTTAGAAATTAAAACTTTTGCACCATCTGGTAAATCTTCTAATGAATCATAATCGTTAGAGTATGCACCGATTGGCTCTAAGTGTACTGGACCAATGTTTTCAAAGTCGAATCCTTCATTTAGTAAGTTATTAAAGTACGGAATATGCGCAAAGAATGTAGCGTTCGCATCGCCACTTTCTAACATTTGGTTCGGTGTGTTATAGTCGTTAACTACTTTAATGTCTAAATCAATGCCTTTATCTTCAAGTAATGGTTTTGCTTCTTCGAGAATTTCAGCATGTGGTACTGGTGTTGCAACTACTGTTAATTTTTTTACTTCATCGTTAGAAGCTTCTTCATTTGATGAATCATTAGAAGAATCATCTGAGTTATTACAAGCAGCAAGTGTCACAGTGAATAATAATACTAAAGCGAATAAAAATCTTTTCATGAGCTAGGTCTCCTTTTATCTTTTATCGACTGCGCGAGCAATCGTATCTCCTAAAATTTGAATTACAAATACTATAATTAAAATAACAATCGTTGCGACTAGTGTGACGTCTGGTTGACTTCTTGTGAATCCAACCATATAAGCTAAACTACCAAGTCCACCTGCACCGATAACACCAGCAATCGCCGTTGAACCAACTAGCATGATTGCAGTGACTGTTATACCAGAAATTAGTGCTGGAAGTGCTTCAGGTAATAATACTTTTCGAATGATTTCCCACTGGTTTGCACCCATTGATTCGGCTGCTTCAATGACACCTTTGTCCACTTCTTTTAAAGCAATTTCAACAAGTCTTGCGTAGAATGGTGACGATCCAATAATTAGTGCTGGCATCGCACCCCATACACCCATCATCGTTCCCATAAGTGCTTTAGTAAATGGTATGAGTAAGATGATTAAAATAATAAATGGAATTGCACGGAATAAGTTCACGACAAACGATGTAACACCGTATACTGGTTTTGATGCTTTAGTTTTGCTTTTTGATGATTGGAATAAAATAATACCTAATATAATTCCGAATACAAAAGAAAATAGTGTCGCAATACCTGTCATAGTGAGTGTCTCTACAGTCGATTGCCATAGTACATCGAGTTTCACATGTTCAAAGCTAAACATTTCTTTTATCTCGTTCATTTGACCACCTCCACAGAGACTTTCTCACTTTCAAACTTATCAATAATCTCATCCAGTTTTTCACTATCGACTTCAGTAGCGATATAGAGGTGTCCATATGACTCATCATTCGTTTGTTTAATATTTCCAGAAAGTACGTTTAAATCAAGATCGTATTCTTTAATGACTTGAGATACAACTGGACGATTTGCTTTTGTACCAACAAAACCAAGTTTAAGAACGGTTGAGTTTGGAAAACTTTCTTTAATTGTTTTAATTTGTACATCAATATCCTCATCTTCAAGTTCATCTTGTACAAATCGTTTTGTCACGGAAGACTTAGGGTTTTGGAATAATTCAATGATTGGTGCGACCTCGATGACTTTACCATCTTCCATTACTGCAGCTCGGTCACAAATTTTTCTGATGACTTGCATTTCATGTGTAATCATGACAATCGTTAGACCGAGTTCTTGACGAATTTTTACGAGTAAATCGAGAACCTCATCAGTCGTCTGTGGGTCTAATGCACTCGTTGCCTCGTCACATAGTAATACTTCTGGATCATTGGATAATGCACGTGCAATACCAACACGTTGTTTTTGTCCGCCAGAAAGTTCACTCGGATAGTTGTGTTCTCTTCCCGTAAGTCCAACCAGTCGGATTAATTCTGATACTTTACGATCCATTTCGTTTTTAGGCACGCCAGCGATTTCAAGGGGGAGACGAATATTTTCATATACTGTGCGTGACCAAAGTAAATTGAAATGTTGGAAAATCATTGAAACTTTTTGACGTTTTTTTCTCAAATTTTTCTTTGATAGTTTGTTAATAGTGTCATCACCAATCACAATATCACCACTTGAAAGTGTTTCAAGACCGTTTAACAAACGAATCAAAGTGGATTTACCAGCGCCAGAATAACCAATGATGCCAAATATTTCACCTTTATGAATATTTAGCGATACGTCATCGACAGCTGTAACTGTCTTATTTTTTGTTTTAAATATTTTATTGACATTTTTAATATCAATCATTTAGTAGATTCCTCCATTAAAAAAGCTTACTCAAAAGATGAGTAAGCTTTTTACGTATCGCTTCTCATCTTCGAATGATCCATCGATCATTCAGTGAATTGGCACCTTGTCTAAATAGACGGTTGCCGTGGTTTCATTGGGCACTTCCCTCCACCACTCTGGATAAGAATTATTAAGTTTGATTAATAATATCATTGCATATTTTTATTGTCAACATAATTTTTAAATATTTCGACAATTTTAGTCACCGACTCAAATGCATAAACTTCTTCTTGTAAAGTTCCGTCTTTAAATATAAGTAAGGCCGGTACACTATGAATTTTATATTGTTTTATAAAAGATTCATAGTAGTTTAAATCAATTTTTGTAACATTTAGTGGGACAACTTGAACCGCAAGATCTAAAAATGATTCTGCGAGCTTACACGTTGCACACATCGACGTATATCCGTAAATGACATTTACACCACTACTATTCACTATTTCATTTAATGCTTCTTCTGTGATTTTATGTCTCATATAAAATACCTTTCTCGAAAGAAAAAACTCTAGACAGCTGTCTAGAGTTTTATAAAGAATTATTGTCCAATCATTTCGTCGTATGCAGCAGCATCCATTAATTCGTCAAGTTGTGACTCATCTGAAAGTTTAATTTTTAACATCCAAGCTTCTTCGTATGGAGATTCGTTTACTAGCTCTGGGCTATCTTCAAGCTCTTCGTTAATTTCAATAACTTCACCTGATACTGGTGCATAAAGTTCAGAAACAGTTTTAACTGATTCTACTGAACCGAAGTCTTCACCTTTTTCAAGTTCATCACCTTCGTCTGGTAATTCAACGAATACGATGTCTCCTAATTCTGATTGAGCAAACTCAGTAATACCGATAGTTACAGTATCACCGTCAACCTTTACCCATTCGTGATCTTCTGAATACTTTAAGTTGTTTGGTGTTACCAAAACAAAAACCCCCTATATTATATATCCTACTACATTTAGTATCTCATATTTTATGAATATAAACAAATCAAAACTTAATATTATAATTCGAGTAACTCGTCGTATTTTTCTTCTTTAAAGCCGAGTATAACACCTTTTTCAGTGACAAGCATTGGACGTTTAATTAGCATGCCGTTACTCGTTAATAACTCGATTTTTTCATCAAACGATAAGTCATCAAGTTTTTCTTTTAAACCAAGTTCTTTGTATACTTTACCACGTGTATTAAAGAACTGATCAATTTCATAATTATCAGCTTTACTGATAATGTCTTTTAATTCGTATTCTGAAGGTGGTTCTTCAACCATATCAATCACTTCTAAATCGACACCTTGTTCTTCTAAATACTTCTTAGCTTTACGACACGTTGTACATTTTTTGTACTCATAAAATTTATTCATTTACTATTCATATACCTCTCTTAACATTTTTATTTCGACTTGCCCTGGGGCCTGTGGAGTATTTAAGCATCCATAAGTAAATGCAGAGTTATAAGGATATGTTGCAACTCTTGTTATTTTACCTAATTCCCCCATCGCGATAGTTATAATCACATTTCCATACTCTTTTTTATAGCGTTTCAACATTTCAAACAATAACTCAACATCTTCGCTATTATTTGGCATATACGCAAGCTTATAATAATCTGGAAAATAGTCATTCATACCTTCTAGAATAGACGCGATTTCTTTTTCACTTGGCGTCTTTTCAAAATCATGATGACTAAATAACACTTTAATTCCGCGAGATTTTAGCGAGAAGATAAATTCCATATCTCGGTATGAATTGTACTGAATATCGATGATATCAAATCTCGCATGGTGAAGTATATAGTTTAAATGATCGATATAATTATCATCATCCCCATATCCACCTTCACTTTTCGTTCTATATGTATAAAGAATTTTTTTATCGGATTCAGATAAACCACTCAATGCGTCGATAATATCCTCATCATCTTCAAAATAGTCACCGCGGAACTCTATTATATCAAAGTTATCACGCTCAGAAAAAAGTACTTTAAGTTCGTCATGTAACTCATCTAAATTATGACTACTTAAAGTAACGACAACCTCCGTCATACTACCACTCTCATTTGTTTCTCATTTAAAAGAATGATACCATAATTTTAATAATTAAACGAGTAGGAGAAAAGTATGAAAAGACTATTATTAAGCATTTTAGCCGTATCATTACTCGCAGGTTGTACGAGTGAAAATAGTGAAGAAGTGGCAGAAAAAGAAGAGCCGAAAACTGAAGTAAAAGAAGTCAAAGTGTCTCCTGAAAAGAAACTTGAAAACGATACGCGCCACGATATTGGTGACGTTGTAACAATTGACGGCATCGATTTTACGATAAAGTCTTCACAATTAACTGATGAGCGTATCGAGGATCATTTTGAATCATTTGAGTACGTATTAGAACTTGAATTATATTATAAAAACAATACAGAACAACCATTCCCAGCAGGGCGTGACGTATCTGTACAAGTGAATGATAAAGAGGCGACGTATTACGATTTAGATGACTCTATATTAAGAGAAATCGCACCTGGTGAAGAAATTACAGGTAAAGTATACTATGCATTTAACGGAACACCAGAAGTACTCACTGCAAAATTCGAACCGCTTTTAAACACTGAAAATGAAAGTGAAGAATATAATGTATATCCTGATTTAGATTTAGAAGAAGCGTAAAATAAAAAGCTGTAATGAGGATTCTCATTACAGCTTTTTTGAACTATATATTTAGTTACTAATTTCAAAATTATTGAACAACTACATTTGTAGCTTGTGGTCCGCGGTCACCTTCAGTGATTTCGAACTCAACATTTTGTCCTTCTTCTAAAGTTTTGTAACCTTCACCAGCAATACCTGAGAAGTGTACGAATACATCGTCTCCGTCTTCTCTCTCGATGAAACCAAAACCTTTTTCTGCGTTAAACCATTTAACTGTACCGTTATTCATAATAGAATACCTCCATAAATAAAATATAATTTGTGTAACACATTCAAATTTACAGGAGTGAATCTATTAAATAACACTACATCTAAATTGAATATTCATTACCATAAGTTAACTATACAGAAACATCTCTTTAATGTAAAGAAATATTTTCGTAAATCGAAAGTCTGTGTGGAGAGATGTTCTTACTTGCGAAATCATCTCTTCCTTACTCTTTATATTGTTTTCCCTCTGAATAACAAATACAAGAAGTATGGTCCTCCAATGAGTGACACGACAATTCCAACTGGAATGATGAGTGGTTCAGCGATCGTCTTACCGACAAAATCAGCAAAACTTAAGAGAAACGCACCGATTAATAACGTTCCCACAAATATAATTTTCATATCAATTTTAAACATCATGCGTGCAATGTGTGGTGCAATGAGTCCAATGAATGAAATCGACCCCGCAACACTCACACTGATACTCGATAGTAGTGCTGCTAAAACAATTAAAATAATCTTCTCACGTGTGACATGCATACCTAGTGTTGTGAGCATATCGTCATCAAGTGACATCATCGACATCTCGCGTACTCTAAACAGCGTAATTATCATGATGATTACAATATATGGAATCGTCACAATGACAAACTCCCATGTATCTCCCCAAATATTTCCTGCAAAGAATCGGTTCAGCATATCCATTTGTGTGTTATCAAACATCGACGTAAATACATACACAAACCCAGTGACACCAAGTGCTGTTGCAACTCCAATTAGAATAAATGTGTTGCTTGAGAATTTACCACCAACAAACGATAACGCGAAAACGAGTAGCACTGTAAGTAATCCACCAATGAAACTCATTAGTGGTAGTGTGTATAAATGGTTCACACCACTATTTCCAGCAACGAAGGCAATAAATAATACCACTCCAAATCCACTACCTGCGTTTACACCTATAATCCCTGGATCTGATAATGGATTTTTCGAAACGACTTGTAAGATAAGCCCAGATAACGCAAGCGCTGCACCACATACGAGCGTGATGATGAGTCTCGGCATTCTAAATTTATAAAATACAAGTGCGACTTTGCTAGTTGCCTGCCCCGTCATTAAGTTCCAAATGTCTATGAATGACATCTTAAACGTACCTGTTGTTAAGGTGAGTACGATTGTTACAAAAATTAGTATAACAAGAATTAAAATCTTAACACCATTACGCATACGTATGCCCCCTTCTTCTAATGATATAGATAAAGAACGGGAGGCCAATCATTGCGATCACGGCATTAACTGGCATTTCACTGAACATTCTCGCGAACATATCCGCTAATACAAAAAATACGCCACCTAATATTGCTGTAAAAATGAGTGCCTTTTTATGCAAATGTCCGACAATCATCTTCACCATATGGGGTACAAGCATGCCTAAGAAAATTATATTTCCTACAAGTGCGACAGAAATTGCTGCAAGAAAAATCGCAATAAACAAACTCACGAGTTTATAGATGCGTTGATTTTGACCAATCGAATGCGCTACGTCATCGGATAATAGAAGGACATCTAGTTCTCTCGACATCAAAATCAATATGAGGATTAAAACACTCGCCACCGGTGTTACAATCAAAACATTCGACATCGTTTGTCCCGCTGCTCCTCCTGACGTGAAGAACATAGCGAACTGTCCAAGCCCATTTGTGATAACAATAAAATTTGTTATAGCAAGTAGTAATAACGAAATACCTGAACCTGCTAAGACGAGTTTTACCGGTGAATTATGGCGGGTCATCATTAATATAACTAAGCCAACTAACGAACCACCTATAAACCCACTGACGACAAGTCCAACAAAAGTAATCGTTGGTACAAGTACAACAACGAGAACAATCATGAGGTTTGATCCTGCATTAACACCTAAGATACTCGGCTCACTTAAATCATTATGGGTCACTGTTTGCATGATTAACCCTGCAACACTAATCATCATGCCAACGAGAAAAGCAACTAAAATACGTGGTAGGCGAATCTCCATCAATGTTTGTGTCACTGAATCATTGGCATATGGGTGCATTAAACTGTTTAAAACGGTTTGAAAGGTGTAATGTTCGATTCCAATCATCATGGCTAAAAAGAATGAGGCGAGCACTCCGATAAAAAGAGCACTCGCTAAAATATATGTTCTATTCATTGTGAATATCCTTTATTGTGTTACAAAATAAGTCGTAGGCAGCGAGATACGGTCGGCCTGTTCTCTCATCAATTTCGATGCGACCATCGATATTAAATACTTTATTTAACACTTCGTTCGTCAGTATTTCTTCTGGTTTACCAAATGTCACAATTTCGCCTTCTTGCATGACAATGATTTGATCTGAATAACGAATCGCCTGGTTTAAGTCATGTAGGACCATTACTATTGTTTGGTCCGTCTTACGATTTAAATCATGAACAATATTAAGTGTTTCAAGCTGATGATGAATATCTAAATACGTAGTTGGTTCGTCTAGTAATAACGTTTCTGTTCCTTGTGCGAGAAGGAAACTAATCCACACACGTTGTTGTTGACCTCCAGACAGTTCACTCATCATTCTATCTTTAAAATCAATTGCACCCGTCTCTTTTAACGCCCAGTCAATCATATCAATGTCCGATTGTTTTAATCCTTCAAAACGTTTTAAATGTGCATACCGACTATAGGTTAAAAGGTCCATTACACGTACGTCATACTGTAATCTGTTTTTTTGAGATAAAATTCCGATCATCTTTGCCATTTCTTTCGATTTTAGATTGCGGATTTTGACGTCATCGATATAAACCTCACCTTTATATGGTAAAAGTTTTACAATTGACTTAAGCAACGTAGATTTACCACATCCGTTTGGACCGATAATTGTCGTCACCTGTCCGCTCAAGATTTCCATGTCGATACCTTTTAGGATTCTCGTATTTCCTACTTCATATACGATATTTTTTAGTTCTACTTTGCTCACAAAAACCACTTCCAAATGCTTATTTCGTTAATTGCTCTACAATAAATTCAAGTTGATATTCTAGTGACAGTGGGTCGTTGAACCAAAATGTACTTGAATCAAACTCAACCACTCGGTCATTTTTCACTGCATCTAAGTTTTTCCATACACTCGTTGATTCGATTGCTTTATTTGTTGTTGGATCTCCATCACCTAAAAAGATAAAGTCCCCAGAATACTTCGCAACTTTTTCAGCTGAAATCTTTTTCCAACCAGTTTCCACAACATCTTCCTCGATTGTTTCAGGCACTTTCATTTCTAACCCTTGATAGATAATCTCTGTTCCACGTCCCCAGTTTGTACCATAGACATAAATATCTTTAGAAAATCCCTCCGCAACAGAAACACTTGTATCTGTGCCAAGCTTGTCTTGCACCTTCTTTTTATTTTCATCAAGTTTTGTTTCGAAATCTGCAACCCACTTGTTTGCTTGGTCTTCTTTACCTATAATCTTGCCAAGTTCTTTATGAACATCTAAATAATTCCATTTTTCATAATCAAACCCAATTGTAGGGGCTACTTCTTTTAACTCATTAATATTCTCATCTGTGCTATAAGTGATAATTAAATCAGGGTCTAAATTTAAGACTTGTTCAATATTTCCTTCTTCGATTAATTCAATATCTCCAACTTCTTTACTCAGAACTTCTGAGTCTTGAACTAAATTGTGTACACCAACGATATTTGCATCAAGTTGTTTTAAGTTTCCGAAGTAACCAGAACCCATCACAACAATACGCTTTGGATCTTTTGGTATATCGATTTCCTCACCATCGTCAGTAGCATATTTTACAGTTTCAGGTGTTTCATCCTTCGCTGTTTTGTCTGTGTTGTCCTCACCAGAACATGCCGCAAGTAGTACGACAAAAATTAAACTGAATAAAAATAAAATACGCTTCATTAATTTTCTCCTTTTCTCTATTTGAGAATAATTCTCAATTAGATTATAATATGAATAATAATAAATGTACAATAGAAATGAGGCAAAAATATGAACAATACGGATTGTCTGATTGTAGGTGGGGGGCCATCGGGACTATTCGCAGCATTTTATGCAGGGCTACGAGGATTAGACGTAACAATTATAGAACATCAGGACCGACTTGGAGGAAAGCTGAAGTTCTATTTAGATAAGATTGTGTGGGATATCGGCGGAGTCGAAGCAAATACTGCTGCAAATATTCGCGAATCCATGGTGAAGCAAGGACTCACATTTAATCCAACCGTTCATTTGAATGAATCCGTGATGCGTATAAAAAAAGAAAAAGACCTGTTTAAAGTAGAAACAACAAAACACACACACTACGCGAATACGGTAATTTTAGCGACTGGAGTTGGTGTTTTTAGTCCGGTAAAGCTTAATTTACCAGGTGCAGAAGACTTTGAGTATGACAATCTACACTACTATATAGAAGAAACCAAACATTATAAAGATAAGCATGTGTTAATCTCCGGTGGTGGAAACTCCGCGCTCGACTGGGCCGTACATCTTGCAGATGGTATTGCAGACGTCACACTCGTGTGTAGAAAAGATGAACTTAAAGGATACGAAGCGACAATTAAAGAGTTAGAGAAGAAAGATGTCCATATTATTAAGCAACGTACGATTGAAGAACTCCGTTCAAACAAAGATGGCACTATGATCGAACGCGTTGTTTTATCAGGTGGTGAAGAAATTGATGTCGATATCGTATTTGTAAATCACGGATACAAATCAGATAGCGCCTTATTAGAATCATTAAAAGATGACGTAAAAATGAACGAATATAATCAAATTTTAACCGAGGAAAGAGTGAAAACAGGTGTGGATGGACTATATGCAATCGGTGACCAAGTCCACTACGACAACCGCGTACATCTAATCGCTACGGGATATCCGGAAGCAAGTGAAGCAGTAAATTTCGCGAAGCATTATATCGATAAAGAAGAACTAGACGGAGCTATCGTATCCAGCCACAATGAAAAATTTGATGAATTAAATAAAGAAGTAAGACGGAATTTAGAATAATATAAATAATTAATAGAAAATATTTTAAATTTTGAACGAAAATAAACAAGGAATGCCTCATAAAAGAGACATTCCTTGTTTTTTCATTGTGACTTGAGGGGGAACTATTTTTTTATTTCAAAAGATAAACACATGGTTTATCGTTTATTTAGTTTACGACCATTTTAATACCTTCTGGTGTTTCTACTGTTTCGCTCGCAGCGTCTGGCATTAAAATGTTAAATGCTTTTAAGCCGTATGTGTTCATTGCATCGATTCTTGCTTTGTTACTGTGCCACTTGTTCACTGCAATGTGGTGGTGATATTTATTTGAAGCTAAGAAATATGCGCTCATGACTTTAGTCGCGATTTCAAATCCGTAGTTATCATAGAAATCTGGGTCAATCTCCACGCCACCTTTCAGGTGCAAGTGTCCAATAATCGTACCTTCTGGCATACCTGACCACTCTGTATTACGACTTGATTCAACAATACTAGCAAAGTCTAAAGCTAGAGTATCCATTACCACTTGTCCATTGGACCAAGACCATGTATCTGGATCTCTATCCACATATACTTCAATACCGTTTCCTTCAGGGTCAACAAGATACGTTGCTTCACTCACTAAGTGATCTCCCCCTGATAGAGGGATCTGTCTACCAAACATGTATTTAATAAAACGACCAAGGTCACTTCGAGTTGGAAGTAAAATTGCGATATGGAATAATCCAGCTTCACTTTGTTCTGCTACTCTACCTTTTTCTAATACTTCAAAAGTGAATGTGTGCGTACTACCTTCAAAACCAGCAACGAAACCTGCTTCACTTTCTTCAATTAATTTCATGCCTAAAATATTTATATAAAAATCTTTCATTTTACTTAAATCTTGAATGTTTAATGTAATGTTAGTTACTTGTGGATTGTCATTATGGAAATTCATTTAATACCTATCCTTCTTAATCTGATTACCGTATTCTATCATCATTCAACATCACTCTATTAACAATTTCTCGAATCAAAAAAGCCCTGATAAAACTAATTTTGAATTATAATACTACATTTTATTTTTATGATAGATAAATGAAATTTCAGGTGGAAAAATGCGTGTATTTAAAGATAAAGAAAAGATTCAACCACCAGAAGCCAGAAATTATTTACAATAATAGACACATCCTTCTATAGCAATTATGTAGGAGTTTTTATGATTCTCGAAAAGCCACTTGTTTGTTACGATAGAAATATAAGAAAAAGGAGAGGTTTTTGTGATCCGTAAAAAGGAACAGAAAGATAACAGAAAAGTCGCTGAGCTGGTTTATATCATTTGGGAAGGTATGGATCTTGAAATAATTGAGAAATTTGATAAAGAAACTGTACTCGAAGCGTTTGAAATGTGTCTCAGTGACGAAGACTTTCGAAACTCAAAAAGAACCATTCACGTGTATGAGGTAGATGGAGATGTTGCAGGATTCGTTCTGAGCTATCCCGGCCATACCGAACACGAATTTAAACACGTCTGGGAGAAACTTGGACTGGACAAGAAATTTCATCCATATAGTCCACCACTTGAATTGAGAGAAGCACGTGACAATGAAATGTACATAGATAGCGTGGCGACGTTTAGTGAGTACCGCGGACAAGGTATTGCGACTAAGTTATTGAAGTATTTACTAGATAGTGAAGAAGCACGTCCTTTTGGACTAATTTGTGAGGTAGAGAATGAGAAGGCTTTAAGCCTCTATCTTAAGCTTGGGTTTAAAAAAGACGAACTTCTCGAATTGTATGGGCAAGAATATTATCATATGACGTATGTGAAGTAGGAAAGCGTAATTGGAAGAATTTCATTTTTTATTTGGCTAAACAAAAAAAGAAGTAACAACTTAATTAAAGTTGATACTTCTTTTGAGTTTCATAAATAAACACAAACATCCAACTACTGTTTGGATGTATTTTTATATGGAGACGGCGGGAGTTGAACCCGCGTCCAAGGATCTTGCTACACTTCTTTCTACGTGTGTAGTTCTCAATTAATATTTCGCATGAACGCCGGAAGAGAACGTTCCACAATTCATGCTAGTCTGATTAAGTTCTTCTAGAAGTCTACAGACGGAAGACTTCTAGTATATCTTGCTAAAGTTGAATCATCTCAGTAGGTCGCAAGAAAACGTACGAGATGATGTAGCTGAAATTATGCAGCTACTAAATTATTATTGTTGCCAGTTATTATAACTGAGTATCGTTTGTAACGGAGCCGAAACCTCCGACACGCTTAAAGTGCTCAATAACCCCTGTCGAATCCAGAACGTCCCCGGATTTTTAACACATAATATTATAACATTTTTAAGTTATTTTTTCAACTTACCTATTTCTTTCTTTTAACGCGCGGTCAATGTCTCGCTTCATTTGTTTTTGTTTTAAGTCGTGACGTTTATCATACTTTTTCTTACCTTTTGCGTATCCGATAAGCATTTTACATACACCGTTTTTAATGTAGAGTCTAAGTGGGATGAGTGCATGGCCTGGATTATGCAAATAACCGATGAGTCGGTCAATTTGGTTTTTGTGTAATAATAACTTTCGTTGTCGAAGCGGATCATGGTTAAATTGGTTACCTTCTTCATATGGTGCAACGTGCATATTATATACGAACATTTCACCTTTAAAATCACGACAAAAGGCATCTTGTAAGCTGACAGAACCTTTTCGAATAGATTTTATTTCAGTACCTTTTAACACTAGACCCGCTTCAATTGTATCTTCGATGATATAATCATGACTCGCTTTTCTATTTTGTGCAAGTACTTTTCCGTGATGCTTTTTCATATCATTTACTTCCTTTTTCTCTTTCTTTTTGGTGCGCTTTTATAAAACGGCTGTTTCCCCTTACCTTTTGGTTTTTTCGTTCGATCTCTCACTCTATCTTTCTTTCGAGCTTTAGAGTCAATATATTTTGGCTTTTGCTGATCTTTTTTCTCTTCTTTTACTTTTTTTCGTGGTGTAATTCCTACGATTGTAAAATCGATTAAACGCTCAATAATATTGACGTTTTGTACTTCGATCTCTACTTTGTCACCCATTCTAAACACTTTACCTGTACGTTCACCGATCAGTGCCATCATTCGTTCGTTGTAGTTATAATAATCATCACCGAGATTATTCATATGAACAAGTCCTTCTACAGTATTCGGAAGTTCAACGAACATACCGAAATTCATGACACCTGAAATCACACCTTCAAATCGTTCACCGATATGCTTTTGCATATATTCTGCTTTTTTAAGATCATTTGTATCTCTTTCAGCATCGACTGCGCGGCGTTCTCTTTCTGAAGTATGTGATGCGATTTCTGGTAATTCTTCTTTGTATTTATTAATCGTTTGATGACTTGTATCTTTCTCGATTAAGTACGTGCGAATAAGTCGGTGTACCATTAAATCAGGATATCTACGAATCGGTGCTGTAAAGTGCGTATAAAATTCAGTCGATAACCCGAAGTGTCCAAGCGATTGATATGAGTATTTTGCCTGTTGCATTGAGCGTAACATCATCATCGAAATCACTGTATCTTCAGGTGTATCTTTCACCTCATCTAAAATTTCTTGTAATGCATGTGGGTGAATTTTGTTACCTTTACCTTTTACGAAAATCCCAAAGCTTGTTAAAATCTCAAAAAATTGACGTAATTTATCTTCTTTAGGGTCCTCGTGAATACGATAAATAAACGGTAAATCTAACCAGTGAAAATTCTCTGCGACTGTTTCGTTTGCTGCAAGCATAAACTCTTCAATCAGTTTCTCACCTGCACCGCGGTTACGAAGTACGATATCTTCTGGTGTACCGTCAGACTTTACTAAAATTTGTGCTTCGTTAAAGTCAAAGTCTAACGCGCCGCGATTATCACGTTTACGTCGTAATATTTTGGCTAAATCTCCAGCATGCTGAATCATTTCTGCTACATCGCCAAGTTCAGCTTTTGTGTTCTCATCATCTTCTTCTAAAATTTTATTGACTGCTGTGTACGTTGTACGCTTATCTGAATTAATAACACTTTCAAAGATTTTATGGTTGACGACTGTACCGCTTCTATCAATTTCCATTTGGCATGTCATCGCAAGTCGGTCGACACCTTCATTTAACGAACAAATGCCATTAGATAACTTATGAGGAAGCATCGGGATTACTCGGTCAACAAGATAAACAGAAGTTCCGCGTTCATATGCTTCTTCGTCTAAAGGTGTACCTTCTTCGACGTAATGTGAGACGTCTGCGATACTTACTGTTAGTTCATAATTCCCGTTGTTTAACTTTTCAACTGAAATCGCATCGTCTAAGTCTTTCGCATCTTCGCCGTCGATTGTAATTGTCTTTTTATCAGTTAAATCAACGCGTCCTTCTTTTTCTTCGTCGAGTACCTCGTCTGGAATATTTTCAACTTGTTCTAATACTTCTTCAGGAAATTCAATTTCAATTCCGTGTCCATATACAATAGATAATATGTCGACGCCTGGGTCGTTTTCGTGTCCGAGTATTTTAGTAATAAACCCTTCTGGATTCTCGTTACTATTATTTGGGAACTTCGTAATTTCTACGAGTACTTTATGGCCAGACACTGCACCTAAGTTTTGACCACTTGGTATAAAAATATCCGTATTATATGTGAGTGAGTCTGGTACAACGAACCCAAATCCTTTAGACCCCTCGTATTTACCGACGAGTTTAGTGACGTTATGTTCAATGATTTTTACAACGCGTCCTTCATGACTATCCCCGCGTGTTGAGTCTTCTAACGTACATAAAACCGTATCCCCGTCAAGCGCTCCGTTAATTTCATTAGGTGGAATGAATACATCTTCTAATCCTTCTTCTTCCGGACGTAAAAATGCGAATCCACGTTTATGCATCGAAAGTGTCCCTTTGACAACTTTAGACGTGATTTCTTTAACGTATTTATTTTTCTTTGTACGACGCAGAATATCAGATTCTTCAAGAGAGACTAAAGCTTTAATCAGTGCCTTAAAATCTTCTGCGTCGTGAATTTCTAGCTCACTTTCAAACTCTTCAGTTGTCATTGGTGTATACGTATCACGATCAATTATTTCTAACACTTCATCTTTAAAATCTCTCATGAATAAATCCTCCTAAATATTGTCTTTTAAGAATTCGTAATAATCCTCAAAAAACGCCTCTTTGTCATTATCAATTGGTAACACGTGACCAGAATTTTCATAAACTTTAAATTCTTTATTTTCACTATCTACCTCATCGTAGATAATATCCGCACTTTTAGGGTTGATTACATTATCTTTTTTACCTTGAGCTATAAAAATCGGACAGTCTACTTCTATCAATTGTTCACGTGTACTTTCAATAATACGTTTAATGTCAGTAAATACTGATAAGTCCGAGTAGTTTTCAATCTCTGTTTCAATTTCCCCTTCTTCTTTACCTTCAAAACGTTTTTTAAAATTTCTTGCATATGTTTTAAAGTTATTAAGTAACTCTTCTTCAGTTTTTAAAAACATTGGAGAACATACTGTTGACACTGCCTCGACATCTCGGTCAATGGATAACTTTAACGCAAGTACCCCACCAATTGATAAGCCAACGACATATATTTTTTCATAGCCTTTATCTTTTAGCTCATCATATTTTTCTAATGCTTGCTTGTACCATACATATGGAGACGATTGTAAAATTTTCTCAGGTTTTTCTGCATGTCCCTCATAATTAAATGAATAGCTCGGGATTTCTTTCTTTTCTAAAAATCTACCGAGTTGTCTTACATCTGATGTATTTCCTGTAAATCCATGAAGTAAAAGTACCGCATAATCTTTAGTACCTTCACTAAATGAAAAATCTCCAGGTAATCTAACTTTCATTCGTACCACTCCTTATCCCTATTGTACGAGATATACTAAAGAATATAAAGAAACGTGAAATATAAAAAAGCCGAAGTGAAATATCACTTCGGCTCAATGATTATCCAACATATGTTAATAAAATCATGATTAAAAAGAACAATACAGATAAAACTACTGTAGTTCTGTGTAGGAATAAATCCATACCTCTTGCTTTTTGTTTACCAAAGAGCTGTTCTGCACCACCACTTATAGCACCTGATAGTCCAGCACTCTTACCTGACTGGAGTAAAACGACCGCGATAAGTGAAATGCACACAATGATCAGTAATACAATTAAAGCTGTATACATCGCGTGTTCCCCCTATTAATATATCGTAGTTGATTATATCAGTAATGAAAGACTTTTTCAATGCCTTTATTTTAAGTTGAAAAACGCGTCTTTTCCTTTGTATACTGCTGTTTCGAATAATTCATCTTCAATTCTTAGTAACTGATTGTATTTTGCCACACGGTCAGTACGTGACGGCGCACCTGTTTTAATTTGACCTGCGTTTACTGCAACCGCGATATCTGCGATTGTCGTATCTTCTGTTTCACCTGAACGGTGTGAGATTACTGCAGTGTAGCCTGCGCGATTTGCCATTTCAATTGCTTCAAATGTTTCAGTTAACGTACCGATTTGGTTTACTTTAATTAGGATAGAGTTACCCACACCTTGCTCAATACCTGCTTTTAACTTTTCAGTATTCGTAACGAATAAGTCATCTCCAACAAGTTGTACTTTAGATCCTAGTTTTTCAGTTAATTCTTTATGACCGTCCCAGTCGTTTTCATCTAATCCGTCTTCAATTGAAACAATTGGGTACTTGTCGCATAACTGTACGTACCAATCGACAAGTTCTGATGCGCTAAATGATTTACCTTCACCTTTTAACTCGTAAGTTTTTGTGTCAGCATTGTAGAATTCACTTGACGCGACGTCCATTGCTAATAGAATGTCTTCACCTGGAGTAAATCCTGCACCTTCAATTGCTTTAATTAACGTTTCAAGTGCTTCTTCGTTAGAGTCTAAGTTTGGTGCAAATCCACCTTCGTCACCAACTGACGTTTGAAGCCCTTTGTCTTGAAGTACTTTCTTTAACTCGTGGAATACTTCTGCGCCCATTTGAAGTGCTTTTTTAAATGTTTTTGCTCCAACAGGCATAATCATAAACTCTTGAATATCCACGTTATTATCTGCGTGTTCTCCACCGTTAATAATATTCATCATTGGAACAGGTAATTCTGTTGCATTAAATCCACCAAGATATTTATAAAGTGGTTGTCCTAAATAGTTTGCCGCAGCATGTGCTGTTGCCATAGACACTCCAAGAATTGCGTTAGCTCCAAGTTTTGCTTTGTTATCAGTGCCGTCTAAAGCAATTAACACTTTGTCTAGAGATACTTGTTCTAGTACTGAGAATTCTCCTTCAATAATTTCAGGTGCGATAATGTCATTTACATTTTCTACTGCTTGAGTGACACCTTTTCCGAGATAACGATCTCCACCATCACGAAGTTCTACAGCTTCATATTCACCCGTTGAAGCACCAGATGGTACAATTGCACGGCCAAATGCGCCTGTTTCCGTTAACACTTCAACCTCAACTGTTGGATTTCCTCTTGAATCTAATACTTCACGTGCATAAATATCAATAATTTTAGGCATGATTAATCTCCTCTTATTTAAAAATAATTTATTTTAATAAAGTTTTACCCGTCATTTCTTTTGGTTGATCGACTCCAAGCAAGTCAAGAACCGTCGGTGCTAAATCTGCAAGTCTTCCTTCACTCACTGTCACATCATTTTTCGTAACAATGACTGGCACTAAGTTAGTAGTATGTGCCGTCATCGGTTCACCGTTTGCTTGAGTAACTTCGTCAGCATTACCGTGGTCAGCTGTAATTACAGCAACACCGCCTTCGGAAATGATTTCATCGACAATTTCTCCAAGACATTCATCAACCGTTTCTACTGCTTTAATTGTAGCACCTAATTGACCACTATGACCAACCATATCAGGGTTCGCAAAATTAAGAATCATGACGTCTAAATCCCCTGATTTCAATCGGTTTAAAGCATTATCTTTAACCTCATAAGCACTCATCTCTGGTTTTAAGTCATACGTCGCAACTTTTGGTGAATTAACGAGAATTCTTTCTTCATTTTTAAACTTCTCATGACGCCCACCAGACATAAAATATGTAACGTGGGGATACTTTTCAGTCTCAGCGATACGAAGCTGTGTTAACCCATGATTCGAAACAACTTCACCAATCGTATTTACTAAATCTTCTTTTTCAAATACAATTTCTGCCTCAATACTATCGTCATAGTTTGTAAACGTTGTAAGTTTAACATTTTCAAATGGTTCTACGATGAAAGAATCAAAATCTTTTTCTCCAAACACTTTTGATAGTTGTACTGCACGGTCAGGTCTAAAGTTGTAAAAAATAATCGAATCGTTATCTTTTAAAAATCTTTCTTTTTGTCCAACGATAAATGGTGTGACAAATTCATCGTAAATTTCTGCATCGTATGCTGCTTCTACACCAGTACGTGCCGTTTTAAACAATGGTCCTGCACCGTAGTGAATTGCGTCATGTGCCTTTTTAGTACGCTCATAACGTTTATCTCTATCCATTGCGTAGTAACGTCCTGAAATAGTTTTAAATTCACCTAAACCTATTCTTTCAAACTCTTCTTCAGCTCTATCAATATAATTTAATGCAGATTGCTGGTCCACGTCTCGTCCATCTAAAAATCCATGAACGTACGCTTTTTTTACACCTTTATCTTTTGCGAGTTTTAAAATCTCAAACATATGATCGTAATGGGAATGTACACCGCCATCTGAAAGTAGTCCCATCACATGGAGTGTGCTATCATTTTTTAACGCGTGGTCAATCGCGTTGTTTAAAGTTTGATTTTTATAAAATTCTTTAGACTCAATCGATTTATTAATACGCGTTAGACTTTGGTAAACGATACGTCCAGCACCAATATTTAAATGCCCGACTTCAGAGTTACCCATTTGACCTTTTGGTAGTCCAACGTCTTCTCCACAAGCGACTAATTTATTGTTCGGATATTCTTTTATATAACGATCAAAATTCGGCTTTTTTGCTTGCTTTACTGCGTTACCAAAAGTTTCTTCACGGCACGCGAAACCATCTAATATTATTAAACCAACTGGCTTACTCATTTTTAGCACCTTCTAATAGTGACACAAAACTTTCGACTTCTAGTGACGCACCACCGACAAGTGCACCGTCAATGTGAGGTTCACTCATATACTCTTTAACGTTTTCTGGTTTTACAGAACCACCATATTGAATACGTACCGCTTCACTCACGTCTTTATTAAATAATTTTTCAATTGTTTCACGAACAAGTTGACACATTAAATTTGCGTCTTCACTTGTCGCACTTTTACCTGTACCGATTGCCCAAATTGGTTCGTACGCAACGACAACTTTTTTAGCATCTGATTCACTGACACCTTTAAAAGCTGCTTCAATTTGAGTCGTAATTTTTTCAGTATACGTGTTGTTTTCACGCTCTTCTAACGTTTCACCACAACAAACAATTGGTATAACATCTTTTTCTAGTGCTTTTAACACTTTTTTATTGACGTCTTCATCTGTTTCATTAAACATTTCACGTCGTTCTGAGTGACCGATAATGACGTAGTCAACACCTAAATCACTTAAGCTATCTATAGATACTTCACCAGTAAATGCACCTTGATCTTCAAAGTGGCCATTTTCTGCACCTATACCAATACTTTCATTTGTTCCTTTGACGAGTCTATCGAGATGAATAAACGGCGCACAAATCGCCGCATCTACTCCACTCGGTAAATCTTTATTTAGTAATTCTTTTAAAAACGCTTCTGCTTCATTAACTGTTTTGTGCATCTTCCAATTTCCTGCAATAAATGGTGTACGCATAATTATCTCCTTACTTATCATTTAGTGCTTTAATACCAGGTAATTCTTTACCTTCTAAAAATTCTAGTGACGCACCGCCACCAGTAGAAATGTGTGTGAAATCTTCTTCAAAACCAAGTTGTTCTGCAGCTGTTGCAGAATCACCGCCACCGATGATTGTAATTGCATCTTCTAACTTCGCAAGTGATTCACATACTTTAATTGTACCTTTAGCGAAATTAGACATTTCAAAGACGCCCATTGGTCCGTTCCATACAACTGTTTTTGCGTCTTTAAGTACCTCTTCAAAGACTTCGACGGTCTTCGGTCCAATGTCTAACGCCATTTCATCTGCTTCAATTTCTGAAGCGTCTCTTACAGTGTACTCTGTGTCATTACTAAATTCTTTAGCTGTAACAACGTCAACTGGTAAGACGAGCTTATCTTTGCCTGTTTCAAGTAATGATTTCGCAAGATCAAGTTTATCTTCTTCGACAAGTGACTTTCCTGTGTCATAGCCTTGTGCACGTAAAAACGTGTTCGCCATACCGCCACCAATTAAAATCTTATCTGCTTTTTCAAGTAAGCTTTCAATTACAGTAATCTTATCTGATACTTTTGCACCACCTAAAATCGCAACGAGTGGGCGTTTAGGATTTAATACTGCTTCTCCTAAAAATTCAATCTCTTTTTCAATTAAAAATCCAGATACTGCTGGTAAGTGTGCTGAAATTCCAACGTTTGAAGCGTGAGAACGATGTGCTGTACCAAACGCATCGTTTACAAAAATATCACCAAGTGATGCCCAGTATTTACCGAGTGCTTCATCATTTTTACTTTCTTTTTTACCATCAAGATCTTCAAAACGAGTATTTTCTACAAGAAGTACCTCTCCATTCTTTAAGTCTTCAATTGCTGATTCTAACTCTTCACCTTTTGTTGTGTTTACAAAATATACGTCTTGGTCTAACTTTTCACTTAGACGATTACCGACTGGTAATAATGATAATGTTTCTAAGTCTTCTTCTGTTTTTACACGTCCAAGGTGAGAGAATAATACAACTTTACCGCCTGCATTAATAATGTACTTAATTGTAGGAAGTGCAGCTGTAATTCGTTTATCGTTTGTGATTTTACCGTCTTCTAACGGCACGTTAAAATCTGCACGTACAAGTACAGTCTTCCCTTTTAAATCTAGATCTTTAATAGTTGCTTTCATAATAATCCTCCAAATAATATACACTTATTTAATTATATCGTTTATTTGAATTATTTTAAACGGTTACATGTATAATCACGCCTGAACCGATTCAATATACTCGTATATCGTAAAGAAATCAGTAATACCTTCTTGAATAATCGTGTCTTCGTGTAAAATCACTGGGACACGAATCATATACTTTTCAAGAAGACTGTCATCTGTAGATATATCTACCTCATCATAGTTAATATTGCTAAAACTTTCTATTGCGTGTTTTAAATTTAACTTGGCATCGTCACATAATTTACAATTTGGTGTCATGAGAAGTGTCAGTTTCATATTTCTGAAATCCTCTTTTTAATATTTTTAAATAACTCATAAATCATTTCAGTAATAATTATCCCCATCGCAATCGATAAAGAAATTAACGCTGCTTGAAATCCCGTTTCTAATGATTCTAAGTAATTATTCTCAACTACTGCGCGTACTGACTCATATGCTTTACCTCCTGGAACGAGGGGAATTAAACCACACGTCACAAATACGATGAGTGGCGCTTGTAATCTTTTAGTGAAAAATATCGCTGTACTTGTCATCGTTATCGCGGCAACAAAGTTTGCGATTAAATCATCAATACCAATTGTCTGATTTAAAAGATAAAACATGACCCACCCGAAAGCACCTGTGATACCACTTGATACGAGATGTCTTCTAGGGATATTAAACATAATGCCGAAGCTAAATGATGCAAAAAAACTAAGTATAAATTGTACGATAAATACCATGTTCATTTAACCTCCTAAATAATTAAAAATACTGTACCGACACCAGCACCAATCGCAATCGCTGTGAGTCCTGCTTCAATACCTTTCATACTCCCTGCTAAAAAGTGACCACGAATGAGTTCTCTTAGAGCATTTGTAATCGGCACGCCTGGAACGAGGGGCATTACTGACGCGATGATAATTGTATCAACGTTTACACCGTATCCAAAACGTACATATAACACCGCAAATAACGCGATCAGAAATGCAGCAAGAATCTCTGTGAAAAATTTTATTTTTGTGTAACGCTGGATCCACTCTGTAACTAATACACCTAATGCACCCGCAAATATAGTAATCGGTAAATCTTTGACTGAACCATTAAACATCATTAAAAACATTGAAGCGGCAATTCCACCAAATAATACGACGAGCCATAACGGAAACATTCTCGTTTCACTAATTCTATTTACCGCTTCTTTCGCATCAGCAATAGGCATTCCGTTAATTATTTGACGTGAAAGCTCATTAATATTTACTACTTTTTCTAAGTTATTATTTCGTGTGAGTATACGAATTTGTTGAGATAATCCGTAATCATTCATGGATAATATAATAACAGTCGTTGCAACAAACACTTGGACATTCTCTACACCGTAGTGCTTTGCTATTCTCTCCATCGTATCTTCTACACGGTACGTTTCTGCACCGTTTTCAAGTAAAGTCTTTCCAGCATTTAGCGTCACAAAGAATACTTCACGTACATATTTTAAACTCAAACTATTATCTGGTAATTCGACTTCTTCAACGACATCTAACATAGTTCTCACCTCATTTTTGTAAAAAAATAAAGCGTGTCATCCACGCTTTATTGAATTTCTAGATTTTCTAAATATTTTGACCGAACTTCATAGAAATGATTCGGTTCTGGTATAAAGTACCATAGCCCGTCATTTAAGACAGCATCTTCACCTTCTAATTGCACGCGCTCGACGTTTTTCTTCGCACCGTAATAGCGAAGTGCCATTAAGCTAATTTCTCTAGAAGATAAATCTGTTTTCACATTGTCTCCTAACGTATCAAACACTGAATTGATGTGAAGTAAGCCTTTAGGACTTAACATTTTAGTTGCGAGAGACTCTAATACGAGTTGCTGACGTGCTTGACGTCCTTTGTCACCACCAGAGCCTTCTTCATAACGGCTTCTTATAAACTTCAGTGCGGTATCTCCGTCCATTTTATACGTTTCACCTTCGACAAAATCAATACCTTTAACTGTAAAAGTACCGTTACTTTTGACTTTAACGCCACCAACACTATCAATTAAATGCTTGACACTATCCATATTCATAGCAACATAATGATCGACTGGTGCACCCATAAAGTTTTCAACTGTATTTACTGCCATTTCCGGGCCACCATAAGCATAGGCGTGGTTAATTTTTTCAAACGTATCGTGGCCAACAATCTCCGTACGCGTATCACGTGGAATACTTACGAGCATCGTTTTTTTCTCTTTTGGATTAATAGACAGTAACATAATCGCATCACTTCGTTCACCACCAGATAATCCGCGTTCACTATCTGAGTCTACTCCAAAAATAGCTACAGAGAATGGTTCACCTTTTAAATAACTCACCTTATTATCTCTGTACTCTGAATACTCTCGGTCCAGTGGTTGGTTAATATCGTTACTTAAACTAAATAATTTAAAAATCATAAATCCGACAAACAAAAGTACAGCGATAATTAATAAAACGAATATTTTTTTAAATAATTTTCGCTTTTTCTTCGGTTTTTTCGGTGCTTCATATTTAATGTTTTGGTCATTTTGACTATTTAGTCGGTCGACCCTACTATATTCAGACATACTTGGCGCCTCTTTCTTTAAAATCATGTATATTATAGCACGAAGCGACCGGATGCACGAACATTAACGTGCACCACCACCTCCGCCGCCTCCGGCGCCAGCTCCACCGCCCATTCCAGTAGAACCACCTAAACCACTAGATGCTTGGGAACTACTAAATCCACCGCTTGATAATCCTTGGTTAATAGAGTTTGTCGTATTATTAAAGAGATAGAAGTAATTTGGGTAAAAATAATTCTCTTCAGATTTATTTAAATGATATTTTTTAAATCTTGATTCGATTTCATCTGTAACACCAAGTAAATAAATATAAATGAGTTCTTCTGTTTGAATTTCATCATTTTTAACACGTTCTAACCAATTATCTTCATCTTCATTTTGTAAGTAATTACTATACTTAACGAAGTGTTCAATTAAATCATGTCCTTTAGTAGTTGGTACTATAATTTCAAAAGGTACAAATGCAGCTGAATCTTTCTCAACCTTAATATATCCATTTTTCTCTAAATATTCTTTTGAGTAATCATCAAGATAATCCGCAACTTTAGAAACATCTGATGCATTCTTTTTAAACCACTTTTCTAGATTCTTTTTGGTGATTACTTTATGATCGTCCATCGCATTTAAAAACATCATCCATAATAATAACTCATAATCTCCATTATATGTTTCGTTTTTAATTTGCTTTAATGCTTCCTCGAAATATTTACCGTACTCCTCTTTCACAGTCTCATAATCTTTTACAATAATTGAAGTGTTTCTTTTATTTAATTTTTTAGAGTCATCTTCAAACTCAATTTCAATACGATTATCTCGATGCCATTTTATTAAATATGCAGATATAAACTGCTCAAAATACGCATAGTCTAAATGATTAAGTAAGTATGCGTATCCTGCATAATCGCTCATTTTTGACGGTGGTATTTTTGTTGATGAATTTTTTAAGTCCTTTTTAATTGTATAGCCTGATTTAATATGGCCACGTGCCTTTTTCTTACGATTTGCGATCCATAATCCAGCAATCGTCCATAGCGCAACAATACTTCCAAATAGAATCCCTAATCCTGAGAAAATTTTACCTGTAAGACTCATCTTCGGCCCAAGTGTTTCATTACTATCTAAATAATCCTCATTATAGTTTGAATTATGTAATGCCATACTTCTTTCTTCTTCTAACGTTTTATCTTTATTAGCATTTGTATTAAATAATTTCGAATCAAATTGTAAAAGAACTGTTGCATAGTTGCTGTCATCCATAGCTTCACTAGATTTCCAAACAATGTTTCCATCTTTTAAATGCATATTTCCAACAATACCAAATCCGTAAAAGCGAACATTTTCTTTAGTGAATGGTTCGTATGATGAAATAGTCATCGTCATTTCATCAGTCGGTAGTTCTGTAAATGTATTAAAATCCCAGTAGATAGACTGTCCATCTTTTAAATTTTTTACCATATTAGTTAATGTATAGTGAACGGTATAAGTCTTATCTCCGTACTCTCCAATTCCCCATACTAAATCAAAACCATCATCAGTATTTAAAACACTATATTTACCCGCTTTTTCCTCACGCTTCCAGTCAGAATCCCATTCTTTTACTTCTTTAAACCCGTCAACAGAAAAATGGGTTAATTTAGCGCCTTGCATATCTTCTTCATTAAACACGATATAATTTTCTGTACCATCATCCATATTTTGATTTCGTTCTTCAGTCACTTCGACTGAACCGTCTTTTTTAATATCAATATGAATATTAATATCATCAATTTCATTCGCTTGTGCTTTAAAACTTATAGTTAAACTCAGTAAAACACTTAATAAAAATACGATATACTTCTTCATCACATTCCTCTTTCTTAAAACTCATTAATTATTCTTTTTCTCTTACTTATAATTGTAACAAAACTACTATATACAAAAAAAGAAGGCATATTGCCTTCTTTAACGATTGTTTCGATCATAATATCTGTAACTTTCTTTTGAATCACGGACATATATGACCGATTGGATATTACCAAATTCGTTTGGTGAACTGATTTTTCTAATTGGTGATTCGAGTTCATCGATATTTCCAAGTGATTCAAAATCTGTGAAATTCTCATAGTAAATTTCTTCGTTTTCTTTAAATAATCTCCCTTGCTGAATGGCAGATTTTAATGAAAGATCATTATTCAAGTATTGGATAATAATTTGAGAGACTACTGTTGGTATCATGTTTCCACCTGGTGTACCAATTCCGATGTAACTGTCATCATTCACAATAATTGTTGGACTTGTATAAGATCTCGGTGTTTTATTTGGCTCTCCGTAGTTTGGACTTGTTGAATCTTTTGAGAAGTTATCTAAAGAGTTATTTAAATAAAATCCTAAACTCGTATATTTACCAGAACCAAAATACCTATTTAACGTATTTGTTGCACTAATCATATGACCGTCTTTATCTACAACAACAAAATGCGTCGTATTGTTATTAATGTTTTCTTCATAATCAACTTTCGACACATTTTTTAAATGATATAGTTCATTTTTAATATAATTTTTATCTAAATACTGTGTGCGATCTCCTTCATTATCGCTGACAATATCTTTATTTAACATCATAATATCTCTTGAATCATTCACAGATTGTATGAAATTATAATCCTCACCATTCTCTTCACGTAATACTTCATCAATCTGTAAAGCTTGTAATGTAAACACACCACCAAGTGGGCTACTCGGTGTAAATACTTTAGAACCTTTGTAGTCCATACTTAATACATTACCTTTAGTCGTTTTGTAATTCGTAAAGTCTTCCACACTAAAGTGTTCAAACTCATCTGTCATTGTTTCTCCGAGCTTTTCATAAAATGCTTCAACACCGTGAGTTTGAATATATTTTAACGTATCGGCAAGTTCAGGTTGTTTCACTTTTTCACCACTCGGCAGTGGTTCACCGTCTTTATAAAATGGACTGTCGTCATTATATTCTTTATATAGTGCGAGGTTTTGTGCAAACCTTGCATCGACTGTAATCCCGTCCTCAGCTAAAGGAATCACGTAATCTAAAATGTCTTTCATATCCATACTTGCGTACTCTTTTTGTAAAGTATCCATACCACTTACTAACCCTGGAACACCGATTAAGTCACCATGTGCGTACTCACTAGACGATATGCTTTGATACTTTATTTCATCTGGTTTTTCCATTTGACCATCATAATATAATAGCGCACCACCGCCACCAAGTCCTGAAGCATATGGCTCAACAATCGCTAACGCGAAAGCAACACCGATCGCTGCATCTGCAGCATTTCCACCATCTGCTATAATCTTTTGACCCACTTCACTTGCTCTATAATCACTTGACGTTACAGAATATGATTCTGTCTTTTCGTTTTTAAAACTATCTTTTTCTAAAGAAAGAAGGTCTCGATTATTTTTAAACATATAAATCGTTACTGATGAAAGTAACAATAATATTAATGCTAATAAAGGAAAAAGTTTTTTAATCATAATAACCGCCACTTACTTAGTATAATATTCAATAATGCTACGTTCTGAATCGCTTAACTCTTCGTTATTTTGCTTTAAAAACATCGCAAAGTACATTGATAAAACCACCACAATAAGTATAATCCAAATGAGTATTTTTTTACCGTTCAAAATAAAACTCCCCATCTTTATATAACGTTTGTTTAGGCATTTGCTTTAATAATGTTTTTTCCTCAAAGAAATTTAACTTGTTTTTAGTTAAAGCACCGTGAGTATATTGAACAGGTGTCACTTTAAATTGATTACTTTCAATATCATGCTGAACGACGAGGCTTTTTTTATAGTTCGAAATATAATCATTTGAAACTAAATTACCTAAACTATAGAAAATAACTGTATCATTATATTCTTCAATTTCTTGAACGACACTATTATTTCCAATAATAATATCCACACCTGCATCAGACAATGCATGTGCAAGTTCTCTTTGTCTATTCGTCACTGTACGTTCGTTTGGAATCCCCCAGTTCACACTGACTATAACCAAATCACCATCTTTTTTTAACTCCTGAATCTTTGGTAGGAAAAAGCTCGGTTCGAGTTCATGGTTGATTTGTGGTACTTCGTTTGAAATGAATTTTGAATTCTTATCAACAAATGATAAAAACGATACTTTTCTATTTCCAATTCTATGTTCAACTACATCTTCTAAGTTCGGGTTCTCTAAAGATAATCCAATATTTCTTTCTACATCGACAAGATCAACATATGGAACGTTTTTATTAAAAAACGTTAAGTCTGTAAAGTAGTTATCTTGTATTTCATTAATTTGTTCATTTTTATTGTCCACTTTTTTATCTAACACAACATTTGTAAAGGATAATTCATTTTTTGAAAGTGGATCATTTAAACTCGTTAAAAAGTTCTCTGACTCAAAAATGTCATTATATTCTTGTAAGTATAAATTTCCAGTGTATGTAATTGTTCGATGATTCTCTTCTTCAAAACTCTCTATTACGTCAGGTGTAAATGTGTTATACACAAAATATATGCTGGCAATACTCACTACAAATAACACCATTATTAAAACTAGGTTATAACGTTTATTATGTTTGATGTACTTTAATATTTTTTCTTGAAGTGTTAGTTTTCTCATTATAAAATCACCTAATTAAACTAAGACTACGTAGTTATATACATTTAATAAAACATACGTTAAAAACGTGACAAATAGCGATGATGATAACGTAATGACTACACCCTGTCTTTGAATCGTGTTTGCAATAATTCCAGGAATAACCATACCAATACCTGAAATTTCAATCATGTCATGAGGTATCGGTGCATATGGAAACATCGCATCAAATATAAACTTTAAAATCATCGCGGTTAAAATCATTGCTGAGAATTTTCTTCTACCGTAAAGAATAATAACCTTACTAAGAACTTTGTCGACGATTATATATGTAATACAACTAATTATGAGAATCGAAAATAACATTACTGGTTGGTCAAATATTAAAGCGAGATATCCAGGTACAACTAACCCTGCTGGACTTATACCAAATCTTTCAGCAAACAGTAAACTTAGTAGTACACCTGTAAATAATGAAAAATAAAGTTCTGTACCAATCACTCTTATAAATCCTCCATATATTGAATAATTGTTTTACCTGGGCCGTGAATGTTACCGACACAAAATAATAAGATGTTATTTGATATTTTAAAAATCTCATTTAACACATCTTCATTATCTTTACCTTCTAGATTAATATACGTCTCATTTCTATCTTTCATAAACTCAGTCACCATATGTGTAGATTTCCCTGTACAAATGAGTGCATCAAATTGTATTTCCGGTAAAAAGTCTTGAACAAATTGTCTTGTTCTGTCAACTCTATCCGCTCTACAGTTTAGTAAAATCACTTTAGACTGATACTCATAACCAGACGCTTCAATTTTCTTTAATATTGCTTTAGAAGACGTCGGTTCGTTTGCTGCGAACGCATTTACAAATGTATTATTCGTATCGTTCGATTCATAAAAAATAATATCAACCGCGCCAGAATCCGGTGGTGCTTTTAACATCCCTCTATAAGCAATATCATCATCAATACCTAATACTCTAGAAATCCCAAGCGCAATCGCTACGTTTTCTGCAAATATTAAATATGGAAATGACTTTAAATATTCCTCAGAAATTTCAGATGGATCTGCGACAATTATTTCAGTATTTCTCTTTTCAGCTTCTTCTTTAAATAATTCTACATAGTGGTCTTTTAACACAATTAAGTGCCCATTCTTTGGAATAGTTGCAACAAAAGACTCTGCAACCTCATCTAATGTTGGACCAAGTACATCCATATGGTCTTCCATAACATTCACAATGGCACCAACATTCGCTTTTAATAAATCTTTTTGAAATACCTTTTGATAGTCAGGATTAACTGCCATACATTCATTCACGATCGCATTTGCACCTGACTCAACCGTTTGTTTAATAATCCCTCTTTGTTCACCAATATTTGCACCTTGAGGTTTACGAATAATTGGAATCTCTTCATCCTGATTCCAATATAAAAGACGTGCATCCGTACCCGTTGTTTTACCAACAACATTATATCCAGCTTCTCTTAAAATACTATAGGTCAAACGAGTAATCGTTGACTTTCCTCTTACTCCGTTAATATTAATTCGAAGAGGTAACTGCTTCAAACGTTTATTATGTATATATTTATCTAACATACCGAGTATTAAAAAAATAATCGTTAAACCTATAATTAAATACAAAAAAATCACCTCTAGCTGTTATCTCTTAATTTTAGCAATCTAAAGTAAAGAGAATGTAAATCCATTGTAAATTTTATCAAACTTTTTACGAATGGACTAGAATTGATCAACATAAATATCCAATAAAAAAACGCCCCCGAGAGGAATCGAACCCCTATTATGAGAACCGGAATCTCATGTGTTATCCGTTACACTACGAGGGCACACTATAAAATTATAACATAATAAGTGTATCTTTTGACCTTGTTTGACTAATATGTTTTAATAAAATTACGAAACGGATTATTTAGGAGGCTTTTTTATGAACTTAATACCTACAGTTATTGAATCGACAAATCGTGGGGAACGTGCATATGATATTTACTCACGTTTATTAAAAGATAGAATTATTATGATTGGTAGCGCAATTGATGATAATGTTGCGAACTCTGTTGTGAGTCAGTTACTTTTCTTACAAGCACAAGATCCAGAAAAGGATATTTATTTATATATTAACTCACCAGGTGGTAGTGTGACTGCTGGTATGGCGATTTACGATACAATTCAGCATATTAAACCAGATGTTCAAACGATCTGCATGGGTATGGCAGCTTCTATGGGTTCTTTCTTACTCGCTGCTGGTACTAAAGGTAAACGTTTTGCATTACCAAATGCTGAAGTGATGATTCACCAACCATTAGGTGGTGCGCAAGGTCAAGCGACTGAAATTGAGATTGCAGCAAAACACATTTTAAATACGAGAGAAAAACTAAACAAAATTTTAGCTGAACGTACAGGTCAACCTCTTGAACAAATTGAAAAAGATACTGACCGTGACAATTATTTAACAGCTGAAGAAGCAAAAGAGTATGGTTTAATTGATGACGTATTAGAACCTGAAAAACTTCAATAGTATTTGTTAAAAAAGAAGGGCATGTTTCCTAATGAGTTTAGGAAACATGCCTTTTTAATTATTCTAAGAATGAACGAATATTTTCAGCATTTTGAATATTATGTTGAACACCGTCAAACTTCTCTTTTCCTGGTCCATAAGCATATACAAGTATCTCTTCACCTGTATGTACTTTAGAACCCCACGAAACATTTGCACGTTTGTCTATGACTTTGTTAATCGCATCTAATGTTTTTTCCTCATCTTCTGCTTTCGCAGCGTCTATAATTGCTTTTTTCTCGTCATCTGTAATATCTTCGATTTGAATATTTTCTTCTACTAATGCTTCAATGTCTGCATCTTTTTCTAATAACTTCTCAGTTAACCCTTCATGTGTCATCTTCATTTGATCGACAACTTTAGGGTGGAATTCGTACTTATCTCCTGCACCTACTGATAGTCCACCTGTTGCGTGGTCTGCAAGTGCAATGACTAACGTATTACAATCTTTTTCTGCAAACTCAACTGCTGATTGATACGCTTCATCAAACGCTGAAATTTCACTCATCATTCCTGTTAAATCATTCGCGTGTCCTGCCCAGTCAGGTTGAGAGCCTTCAACCATTAAGAAGAAACCTTCTTCATTTTGAGATAATTTTTCAATCGCTGTATCTGTCATTTCTTTTAATGATGGTTCTTCCTCTGGACGGTCAATATCCTTACTCATTCCACTTTCAGCAAATAATCCAATCATACGTTCAGAGTCTGTATCGTTTAACATTTCGTCACGAGATGTCACATATGTAAACCCTGATTTTTCTTCCAATTCTTTTACTAAATCTAATTCAACTTCTCCATTTTCATCTTTTTGCTGGAAGAAATCTGTGCCTCCACCAAGCATTACGTCGACGATTGGCTGTTCTTCTTCACCTACTTCAACTGTACGTGTCATTTGCTCTGCAATATCCATTTCATCTTCACGTGATTCATTATGTGCAGCAAATGCAGCTGGTGTTGCATGTGTTAGTTGACTCGTTGCAACTAATCCAGTTGAACGGCCCGCTTCTTTATAATCTTCAAGTACTGTTTTGACAGCTTCTTTGTTTTTATCTACAGAAATAGCACCGTTAAACGTACGTTCACCTGTTGCAAGTGCTGTACCTGCTGCGCCTGAATCTGTAATATTTAATTCTGGATCATCACTGACTGTTAATTGAGATCCGACTAAATAGTCATCAAATGAAATCTTATCTAAACCTGGCTCGTCTTCATTATCCTTATAGTAACGATACGCACCAAGTTGAGAAACACCCATACCGTCAGCAATCATTAAAATAACATTTTTAGGCGTTTCTGTTTTACATTCTTGCATTTCAGTTTGGTTGTCTTGCTCTGATGAATTTTGTGAATCATTTTCCTCAGCAGCAAAAACAGGTGCTGAAATGCTTGATAATAACGTTGTTGATAATAACACTGATGATACAATTGACTTAAAATTTGCCATAAAAAAATTCCTCCAAATCATTGTTGAATTTAATATAACAATGATCTGTAAAGGAATTATCTAGTTCATTTAAAGGATAATTTAAAATTGTGTAAATGAAGTTTTACTATAATTCTATTTCTTCACCATTACGTAACTTTTCTGCAATTTCATCGATTTTTCTAAGACGGTGATTGACTCCTGATTTTGAAATTGGTTTTGAAGATACACTTTCTCCAAGTTCTTTTAAACTCATATCTTGGTTATCTCTTCTTAAATATGCAATTTCTCTTAATCGGTCAGGTAATTCTTCAAGTCCGATAACTGCATCGATATATTTAATATTTTCAACTTGTCGCATCGCTGCACTAATTGTCTTATTTAAGTTTGCTGTTTCACAGTTGACAAGTCTATTTACTGAGTTTCTCATATCTCTTAATATGCGAATATCTTCAAATTTAAGCATCGCTTGGTGTCCGCCAATGAGTCCTAAAAAGTCTGATATTTTTTCAGCTTCTTTTAAGTACGTAATGTACCCTCTTTTTCTATCGATGACTTTTGCGTTTAAGTCATATTCGTTCATTAACTTCATTAACTCTTCGGCATGTTCTCCGTATAGAGATGCGATTTCTAAATGATAAGACGACGTTTCTGGATTATTTACTGATCCCGCTGCTAAAAACGCACCTCTTAAATAACTTCTCACACAACAATCGTTTTTTAATGAAGAAATTTCAATGTCGTGAATAATTTCACCATGTTTCATCACGTTTAAATCATCGAGTATTTCTCTAGATTTTTCTTTAATTCGACAAATATATACGTTATTTTTCTTTAATTGCATTTTACGTCTAACAAGAAGTTCGATTTCAATTCCGTACACTTCTTTAACGAGTCTAAATATGCGCCGTGCGATTGCTGCGTTCTCTGTTTGAATATTAATGACCCATTGACCGTTTGACATCGATATCGATCCGTTCATTTTAATAATTGCAGATAACTCATGTTTTTTACAGCATTCGTCTACTTCTGCTCGGCATAATTCATTTTTCATTTCTGAGGCAAATGACATTTCGACTCACCTCACTTTCAATATTCAATCGTATCAACTAACTCTAATAATAGTTCATATATATTTTTTGATAACTGTACGGAGTCATGTCTTAATATACCATCTTCTGTTTTTTGGACGATATTGTCGTATATATACGCGTTAATATTTTTTTCTTTTAACTCGTCTCTACCGATTTTAACTGCTGTGACGCCTTCTTCTTTATATCTTTCAGTGACGAGCTCTTTTGTATTTTCATCACTAGCGATGACATGTTTAATGACATCTTTACCAATATGCTTATGGATTGCTTCAACCGCATCCGCCGCACTCATCGAAATCGTTTCACCTGGTTGTTCAACGATATTACTAATATAGATTTGATGCGCGTTTAAATTTTTTAGCACATTATTAATATTTTTAGGTAAGACGTTCGGCATAATACTCGTATATAAGCTACCTGGGCCATATATTATAAAGTCTGCATTTTCAATGGCTTCTACTGCACGGTTAGAACCGTCTATATTCGAAGGAAGTATATACATTCTTTCGATTTGTTTACTGACTTTTGGAATGTAGCTTTCTCCGATATACATTGAACCATCTGACATTTCTGCAACGAGTTGTGGGGAGAGATTTGTACTTGGAATCACTTTACCTTTAACATTTAAAATCTCAGATAACTTTTCAACTGCTACTGAAAAGTCCCCTTGCATGTCGTACATCGCTGCGATCATTAAGTTACCTAAACTATGTCCATCGATTCTTTCTTTATTAAATCGATATGTAAATAAATCTTTAATGAGTGCTTCTGATTCACTTAACGCAGCAAGAACGTTTCTAATGTCTCCAGGTGCTGGCATGTCAATTTCTGAACGAATTTTACCTGTCGATCCACCGTCATCTGCAACGGTAACAACTGCTGAAATATCGATTGGATAATTTTTAAGTCCGCGCGCAAGTACACTTAGCCCTGTACCTCCACCAATTAAGACAACGTTCATTCTAGCTTTTTTATTCATCGTCTAAAGCCCTATGCACTTCTTTATGAATCGTATTCACTCGATACGTATGTCTTGTTCTTAAATAGTTTGAGATACGTTCAGCTAACGCAACCGAGCGGTGTTGACCACCCGTACATCCAATTGCAATATTTAACTGGGTTTTACCTTCTTTTACATATAGTGGGAGTGTAAAGTTTAATAACTCGACAAACTTATTATAAAAAATGTCAGTATCTTTAAACTGCATAATATAGTTATAGACATCCTCATCTAACCCAGTTTTTGGTCGTAACTCTTCAACATAAAATGGATTCGGTAAAAAACGTACGTCAAACATAATATCCGCATCTTTTGGGATTTCATGTTTAAATCCGAAACTTAAAACGTTTACCGTAAATCCTTCATTACGGTCGTAATTTAAATAGTTAGAAATGTTTTCTTTTAATTTTTTCGTACTTAAATCTGTCGTATCAATAATATATGACGACACTTTTTTAACATCTTTGAGCAACTGACGTTCATTTTGAATAGCTTCAGATAACGTCACATTATCATTTAACGGATGACTTCTTCTTGTCTCTTTATAGCGACTGATCAGCTTACTGTCCGATGCGTCTAAAAAGACAATACTCGTACGCATCTCTTTTTCTGTAATGAGTTCATTGATGACTGGTACGAGTTGACTGAAAAACTTTCTATCTCTTAAATCTATACTTAACGCCACGTCATGCATATGTTCGTTTGTCGACTGCATCATCTCTACAATTTTAGGTAATAACGGGACAGGTAAATTATCGATTGAAAAATAACCCATATCTTCTAAAGATTCTAAAGCAACAGATTTACCTGCACCACTCATACCAGTTAAAATGACTAAGTTTTTCATTAATATCCTCCAAATGACGTTTAAAAAGATGGAACAATCGTTCCATCTTTCATATTATTCTTCAGTAAATGTTGATACATATTCACTTGCGTTTTGCGCTGCGATACTACCGTCACCTGTAGCTGTTACAATTTGACGGAGTGTTTTTTCACGAACATCTCCCGCTGCGAAAATACCTGGCACGTTCGTTTCCATTTCTTCATTCGCAATAACATATCCAGTTTTTTCATTTAAAATGCCTAAGTTTTCGAATGGTTTTGTAAGTGGAACTAATCCGATGTAGATAAATACACCGTTCGTTTCAAAATCATACGTTTCTTCAGTGTTTTTATCATATAACGTGACAGATTCTACAACACTATCACCGTTTACAGATTGAATTTCAGTATCCCAAATAAAGTCCATTTTTTCGTTATTAAACGCACGTTCTTGAAGAATCTTTTGTGCACGTAACTCATCACGGCGGTGTATAACAGTGACTTTATTTGCGTATTTTGTTAAGAAGATACCTTCTTCAACTGCAGAGTCTCCGCCACCGATAACGACTAGATCTCGCTCTTTAAAGAATGCGCCGTCACATACTGCACAGTAACTAATACCTTTACCTGCAAGTTCCTCTTCACCTGGAACACCAATCTTTTTATGTTCAGCGCCTGTGGCTATAATGACTGCTTTTGCTCTAATTTTTTCTGCACCTAAATCGATCACTTTGTAGTTACCATCTAATGTAACAGATTGTACGTCACCGAATTTATATTCTGCACCAAATTTTGTTGAGTGCTCAAACATTTTTGATGATAGTTCTGGCCCAGTAATTAAAGAAAATCCTGGGAAGTTTTCAACGTCTTCAGTGTTTGCCACTTGTCCACCTGGCATTCCACGTTCAATCATGACTGTTGATAATTCAGCACGAGATGCGTATACAGCTGCTGTCATTCCTGCTGGACCAGCACCGAGTATCGCAACATCATAAGTTTTAACGTCTGACATAGTTTTGTCTCCTTTTCTTCGTTAACATCTTTTAATATTATATCTGTTTTTCGCCGGGTGTGTCACTTGTTCTGCTTAATAACGGAAATTGCTTTTTCTAGTTTATGTTTGTGAATTTGATACTTTTCACTTAAGTCTTCAGTCATTAAGCTGTCTGGATAATAGACATATAAATATGCGAGTGCGTACACTTTTCCGGACTGATTTTCGAGTAAGCCATTCATTTCTAAGTGGGTCACTTCATCGATCCACCCGAGCATAATATCATCTCTATTTAAATAGTCAATAGATAAAACCTCTAACCCTTCATGGAGTCTTTCAAATTTTTTATGCTGAAAATGGTTAAATAAAAACGCGGTATATACTTTTTCAAAGTTATTAAAATGATCAATTAAATCCCACATTGGCGATCCTAAAATTACATCTTCTGGACGAATAATACTCGATTTAAACAATCCTAAAATACGTTTATGTGGATCGTCACTTTGTAAATACTCATCGATAATATAATTTAACCTTTCAGTCGCTTCTTCTTTTTTCCATGGACTATGAATTTCATCTAACGGGTTATATAGTTGCATTTCTTTCCAGTAATTTTCGGCTTCTTCAACGTAACCACTATAGTACGCAGATTGACTAAGCGCATGTAGTAACTGAAAATTAACCATATATTTTTTCTTATATAATGGATACAGTAACTGATATGCTTCTTTATATTGCTTTAAAAAGTTTAAAACAAGCCCTACTTTTAAACGATCGTCTTCATCGAGTGGTTCGACGACTTCTAAATGTCTTAGAAATTTTAAATATAAATCTCTTCGGTTCGTGTAGAAGTAAAGTAATGTTAAGTGACTCAATGCATGCATATCTGTTTGATCTTCTTGTAGCAGTTTAGTAAGCACCGCTTCAGCTTCTTCAAATCGATTTAAAAATAGAAGTGCCATTCCGCGCATATTTCTAAACATGCGCTTATTAGATAACTCGTAAGAAATCGTATCTAAATAATCTAAAGACGTTTCAATTAACCCACTCATAAAGTACGTTTGAAACACGTATTGACCGACAAACTCTTCAGCTTCTTCGACGAGTTCTTCGTACGTATAATCTCCAATTGTAAACATCTCAAGTAAATCATCGTAATAGGCATCATCTTTATGAAGGTCTGCGTACATAATACCAAAGAGTAATGCTTTATTGGCATCTTCAATTAAAACATTCATTTCTGAAATCTCGTAGTAAAACGAGGTATCAAAATTCTCTGATGCAAAATGATTCAATATAAAGTTCTCTGCTTTGTCGTATTCACCAAGAAGTGTCAGTAAATAGGCATACTCACTAATATATTCACGCTTTTCTTGTTCATTGAGTGCGCGTGTCATTAAATTTAAAGCTTCGCGGTATTCCCCCTGATGTTTTTTCTTCATCGCTTGACGGTAGTATATGTTGCCGTCATTATGAAGCGAAATGATTTTATTTTTCAATATCGCTTCTCTCCTTTATAATTAATGGATTTCCGTAAGCGAGACTATTACTCGGAATATCTTTTGAAACAACACTACCTGCACCAACAAGCACGTTATCTCCAATCGTGACACCTGGAAGAATTGTGACGTTCGCACCAATCATCGTATTTTTACCGATATTGATGTTACCGATACGATATTCATCTACTAAATATTCATGAGTTAAAAGTGTTGCGTTATAGCCGACAACTGAGTTTTTCCCTATTGTGATATTTTCAGGGTAAAATAAGTCTGGCATCATCTTATACGCGAGACTGACTTTGTCGTCTAACTTCATATTCAGTCCTCGTCTATAGAGTATATGTTTCGCTTTTGTTGACGGTGTGAAGCGCCCAACTTCAACGATTACAAAGTTTTTAACGACGCGTAAAAAAGATATCGTTTTATACATATTCCATAATGGATTTTCTTTTTTTGATGGAAAACGATCTAACTTTCTCATACGTTATTTCCTCTTTTTCTTTTTGTTAAATGTTTTAAAGTTTCCGTACACGTCACCATATAATGGCAAATCGTATTTTTTATTTCTATAAATCCATAATACAATTCCTAAAATAATCAACGATAAACTCATCACTTGCGCAGTACGAAGAAGTCCGAAGATCATTAAACTATCTGTACGCATTCCTTCAATAAAGAATCGTCCTATTGAATAGTAAATTAAATATAATAAAAACGTCTGTCCGATTTTTAACTTTGGTCTTAATAGAATTAATAATACAATTCCTAAAACGTTCCAAATTGACTCATATAAAAATGTTGGATGATAGTATATACCGTCGATATTCATTTGGTTAATAATAAATTCTGGTAAGTGAAGTTTCTCTAAAAATTCACGAGATACTTCTCCGCCATGTGCTTCTTGGTTAATAAAGTTCCCCCAGCGGCCAATTGCTTGACCAAGTAGTACACTCGGCATCAACATATCTCCAAATTGAAAGAGACTATAATTATGTTTCTTTGTATAATAGAGTCCAGCTAAAAATCCACCGATTAAGCCTCCGTGAATCGCCATACCGCCTTCCCACACTTTAATCACGTCAGCAGGATGTGATAAGTAGTAGTTTAAATTAAAGAGTACAAAATATAATCTCGCTCCAACTAAAGAAAAGATTATAATGTAAAACATCATATCTGTTAACGTACCATCTTCAAATCCTTTTTTAACCATTTCATGATTGGCTAAAAAGTATGCACATAACATCCCTGTAAATATTAAAATCCCGTACCAATAAATATCAAAGCTACCGATACTTATCGCTACTCGGTCGATCGCAAAAATCATAATGACTGTGTACCTCCATCATTCTTACTTCTAATATGCGCAATTAAACGCTCATTAAATTCTCTCGCTGCACTGACGCCCATTTTTTGAAGTCTAAAATCCATCGCAGCAACTTCTATAATATTCGATACGTTACGACCAGGACGTACTGGAATTAACTTACTTGGTATCTCTGAGTCGATAATTTTAATCGTTCGCTTATCGAGTCCTAATCGGTCATATTCTTTATCTTCTTTCCAAAACTCTAAATGAACATTTAACATAATCCGTTTTTCGTTTAAAACAACGCCAGCACCAAATAGCGTCATAACGTTAATAATACCGAGTCCTCTAATTTCTAATAAGTTTTCAATAAGTTTCGGAGGTTTCCCCATTAAAACACCGTTCGCGATCTCTTTAATTTCAACGTTATCATCTGCAACGAGTCGGTGCCCATTTTTAACGAGCTCTAGTGCTATTTCACTTTTACCGATTCCACTTTCTCCAGTAATTAATACACCGATACCATAAACATCCAACAGTACGCCGTGAATGTTTGTTTCTGGTGCGAGTGATATTTCTAAGAAGTCTGTTAAGTAAAAGACTAGATTTGTTGTCGTAAGTTCTGTTTTTAATAGTGGAGTGCTCGTTTCTTTACACGCTTCAATAATTTCTTTTGGTGGTTCGTAACCGTCAGTAAATATAATACACGGTGTTTCATCTCGACATAATAAATATGCGCGCTCACGTTTTTCCTCATCTGTCAGTTTATTTATAAAAAACGTCGTTTCAGTCGTACCGAATAGTTGAATTCTCTCACTAGAATAGTAAGAGAAGTATCCTGTAATTTCTAATCCAGGACGCGACACGTCAATACTTGTTACAGCTTTATGTATACCTATTTCACCAGTAACGACTTCAAATTTAAATCTCTCTATCACATTACTAACTGTTAACATATTGTACCTCTTTGAAAATTGATATTACTTATTATAACAAAAATAGGATAAGTAGACGCTTGCTACTTATCCTATACTGATTTAATTATACTGTATGAAGTGTCACTGAACCAACTTTAGTACTTGCTTCAATCACAAGTCCCGCTTCATCGGTATCGTTAATAATCATAATTTCTTTAAGTCCTAAATCTGAAGGTTTCATATCTCTAATATTTAGTCCAGGTGGGTAGTTAATTTGACCCATCACTGTATTAAGTCGACCTTCAACTTTACGATGTGCCGGTACTTCTACGTTGATGCTTCCCATGTTCGTTGCAATTTTCGCTTCACGTGTGTCTTCATTTAACGATAATCCAACTGAACCATTCGCTTTAATTTCAATTTCTTCTACATCTAAATCACGTGTAGAGATTGCACCAAGCATTGAAATTAACTCTAAATCCGTAAATGTACTGTCGAGGACTTCTAAGTTTCCTCTAGACGTACGTAAGAATGCAGTTTTTGCTGTAAAATCTTCCGTCTTAATATTACCGTTTAAAAGATCAACGGATAAGTCTTTGACAAGTAACCCTTTAATATCGACGTTACCATTTGAACTTGAAACGATTAATCGATCTAATGCTTCACTATTAACTTCTAATACGATGTTCACACGAGCACTACGTAAAGGTGATACGATTTCTAAATTACCATCTTTTACTGAACAAAAGATTTCCTCAAAATAATTACGTTTTTTGTCGAGTTGTTTATAAAATGATGTGATTTCAAAACGTGCTGCTGTCACACCTTCAGTCGGTCTAATTTCTACGTTACCATTTGTAACATCTAACGTAATCGATGAGAAATCTTCATCGATAGTTTCGATTAACTTATTTTTCGCACCTTCTTGAAAAATCGCATCAATGTTTCCTACTTTTGCTTTATCGAAAATACTTTCTAGCGTGTTTAAAATATCTACCGCACCTTTAGATACTTTTGTTTTGTTTCGAACATCTTGATACGTTTTTTGTGCATTTTTTTGAATCACTTCTGGATCTAAATATTTACCCACTTCGTCGGTCATATTTTCAAAGAATTTAAATAGACTATTGTCATTATCAGTTTTGTCGTTTGTTTCATTGTTATGCTCTTCGTAGTTTAATGCGTTCATTAAATCAATTGCTTCTTTAGTCGTAATTTGACCTTCTTCTAGCATTTTTAAAATGCGTTCTTTACCATTCATTTCACTTCAGCCTCCTGATGGTTTCGGTTTAACCATTTATTTAGGTGATAGCCAGTGTAGCTTTCTTTTGTTGCCATAATATCTTCTATTGTACCATGCGCAACAATTTCTCCTCCACCGTCACCACCTTCAGGTCCTAAATCGATAATATGATCGGCGACTTTGATCACGTCTAAGTTATGTTCGATAATGACGACCGTATCTCCGTTGTCCACGAGCCTTTGAATGACTTTAATGAGTCGTCTTATATCTTCAGAGTGAAGCCCAGTCGTTGGTTCGTCTAAAATATATAACGTTTTACCATTTGAGCGCTTTTGAAGCTCACTTGCAAGTTTCACACGCTGCGCTTCACCACCAGATAACGTCGTTGCAGGTTGGCCAAGTCTCACATAACCTAATCCAACGTCTAATAGCGTTTGAAGTTTGCGACTTATTTTTGGGATATTCTCAAAGAATTTAGATGCTTCTTCAACTGTCATCTCAAGTACGTCAGAGATATTTTTGTCTTTATATTTAACTTCTAACGTTTCTCTATTATAACGTTTACCATGACATACTTCGCATGGTACGAAAACGTCTGGTAAGAAGTGCATCTCGATTTTTAATATACCGTCACCTTTACACGCCTCACAGCGTCCGCCTTTTACGTTAAAGCTAAATCGTCCTTTTTTATATCCACGCACTTTTGCTTCATTCGTTTCAGCAAACACGTCACGGATATCATCAAAAACACCAGTATATGTCGCTGGATTACTTCTTGGTGTACGACCAATTGGTGACTGGTCAATATCGATAATCTTATCTAAGTGTTCTGCACCGGTAATTTCTTTAAATTCACCAGGAACAACTTTTGAACGATATAACTCTTTATGAAGTCCTTTATATAATATTTCATTCACTAGCGTACTTTTACCTGATCCAGATACACCCGTCACAACGTTTAACACGCCGAGTGGAATATCGACATCGATATTTTTTAAGTTATTTTCTTTTGCGCCTCTAATCGTAAACTTCTTATTTGATTTTGTTCTATAATTTTCAGGTAGTGGAATTTCTTTTTTACCACTTAAATATTGTCCAGTAATTGATTGTTTGTTTCTCATGACTTGTTTTGGAGTACCTGACGCGACAATTTGTCCACCATTTTCTCCAGCACCTGGACCGATATCAATTAAGTAATCACTCGCAATCATCGTATCTTCGTCATGCTCAACGACGATTAACGTATTTCCTAAATCACGCATTTCTTTCAATGTTGCGATGAGTTTATCGTTATCGCGCTGATGTAAACCGATGGACGGCTCATCTAATATATACAGCACTCCACTTAACATCGAACCAATTTGAGTCGCGAGTCGAATACGCTGCGCTTCACCACCAGATAACGTACCGCTTCTACGGTCTAACGTTAAATAACCGAGTCCAACGTTTTTTAAGAATGTCATTCGGTCATTAATTTCTTTTAAAATTGGATCTGCAATGGCTGCGTTTTGCTCTGTTAACTGTAAGTGATTAAAAAAGTTCAGTGCATCATTTACAGATTGATCAACCGCTTCACCAATATGTCGATCGTTAATTTTTACTGAACGTGCTTCTATATTTAATCTATACCCATCGCACGTTGGACAATCTGTTTCACGCATATACTGTTCCATTTGCTCACGCGTATAGTTTGATGGACTTTCTCTATACCGACGTTCTATGTTGTTTAAGACACCTTCAAATTGAATCGTACGTGTGCGTTTCGCACCGTTTCTTTGTGTAAATGTCACGTCTAATTTGTCTTCATGGCCATTTAAAATAATCTCTTTTTCTTGTTTTGTTAAATCTTTAAATGGTGTATTCATATCGATATTAAAGTGTGCGGTCACTTGTCTTAAGAGATTTGGATAATAGTCAGAGCTAATTGGCTGCCATGGTTTAATCGCACCTTCTTCTAGCGTTAGTGAATCATCCGGTATGACAAGTGATTCGTCAACTGACCATTTTTTACCTAAACCATCACACGTTGGGCATGCACCAAAGGGACTATTAAATGAAAATAGTCTTGGCTCGAGTTCGCTAATCGTAAATCCACATTCCGGACATGAAAAGTTTTCTGAGAAGTGAATGTCTTCACCATCGATGACATTTGCGACTGCATTCCCATCACTTTTTTCTAATGCGATTTGAAATGAATCAGATAGTCTCGCTTCAATTCCTGGTTTTACTCCTATACGGTCGATAACGATGTCGATATCGTGTTTCTTATTTTTGTTTAATTCAGGTACTTCTTCGATATCATACATTTCACCATCGACGATGACTCTCGCATAACCTTCTTTACGAAGGTCTTCAAATATCTTTTTATGTTGTCCTTTTCTACCACGTACAATTGGTGAGAGTAACTGAATACGTGTACGTTCTTCTAATTCCATAACTGTGTCGACCATTTCTTCAATCGTCTGACTTTTAATTTCTATATTATGATACGGACAAAACGGTGTCCCAGCGCGTGCATATAATAGTCTTAAATAGTCATATATTTCAGTAATTGTAGACACAGTAGAACGCGGGTTGTTACTCGTCGTTTTTTGATCGATAGAAATCGCTGGAGAAAGCCCCTCGATTTTATCGACATCTGGCTTGTCCATTTGCCCTAAAAACTGTCTAGCATACGCACTTAAGCTTTCTACATAACGTCTTTGACCTTCAGCGTAAATCGTATCAAACGCGAGTGACGACTTACCTGAACCAGATAAACCCGTCATGACGACGAGTTTATCTTTAGGGATATCTATATCTACATCTTTTAAGTTATGCTGTTTTGCTCCTCTAATTTTTATATATTTATTGTTCTTTTCACTCACACACATTTCACCCTTCTGCTTCTAACTCAAATAGCGCATCGCGAAGTTCTGTTGCGGTTTCGAAGTCTAGGTTTTTCGCTGCTTCTTTCATATCTTTCTCGAGCTTTTCTTTTAATGCTTCGCGTTCTTTTTTCGTTAATTTAACTGTACCTGATTGTTCGATATTTTTATCTTCTTTAATTTCAACTTCAGCACTAATCACGTCACGAATATCTTTTTTAATTGTTGTTGGTGTGATGCCGTGTGTTTCGTTGTATTCAATTTGAATTTTACGACGACGTTCTGTTTCATCGATTGCAACTCTCATTGAATCTGTAATTTTATCGGCATACATAATCACGTGTCCCTCACTATTACGTGCGGCACGTCCAATCGTTTGTATTAACGAACGTTCTGAGCGTAAAAATCCTTCTTTGTCTGCATCTAATATCGCAACAAGAGATACTTCTGGTATATCTATACCCTCTCTTAATAAGTTAATTCCTACTAATACATCATATTTACCGAGGCGTAATTCTCTAATGATCTCTATACGCTCTAACGTTTTAACTTCACTGTGTAAATACTGTACTTTAATACCTGCTTCTTTTAAATATGTCGTTAAATCTTCAGACATTTTTTTCGTTAATGTCGTAATTAAGACACGTTCATTCTTTTCAATTCTTTGTTGAATTTCATTAAGTAAGTCATCGATTTGATGTTCTGTTGGACGGACGTCTATTGTAGGGTCAAGTAATCCCGTTGGTCGAATGATTTGCTCAACCATTTTGTCTGTATGTTCTAACTCATATGGACCTGGTGTTGCAGATACATATAACAGTTGTTGTGCTTTTTCTTGGAATTCGTCAAATTTTAACGGACGATTATCTAGCGCAGATGGTAATCTAAACCCGTGGTCAACGAGTACTTGCTTACGTGCTTGGTCTCCGTTATACATTCCGCGAATTTGTGGGAGTGTCACGTGCGATTCGTCTATCATAATGACAAAGTCTTTAAAGTAATCGAGTAACGTATACGGTGTACTACCTAGTGGGCGTAAAGTTAAATGGACTGAATAGTTTTCAATTCCTGACGTAAAGCCCATTTCTTTCATCATTTCTAAATCGTAATTTGTACGCTGCTCTAATCTTTGTGCTTCTAGTAACTTATCATCATCACGTAGTTCTTTTAATCTTTCTTCTAATTCTTTTTCAATACGTTCAATTGCGACTTCCATTTTCTCATCACGCGTTACGAAGTGAGATGCTGGAAACAGCACAAAGTGTTCACGTTCACTTAATACTTCACCACTAATAAAATCAATTTCTCGAATTCTATCAATCTCATCACCGAAAAATTCAACACGAATACACTGATCGTCTCGTGCTGCTGGGAAGATTTCAACGATATCACCGCGTACTCTAAACGTTCCACGACCAAATTCAATATCATTTCTTTGATACTGTATATCTACGAGTCGTCTTAATAATTCGTTACGCTCAATTTCCATTCCGACACGAATATTTAACCTTAAGTTTTGATATTCTTCTGGGTTACCTAAGCCATATATACAAGAGACTGAAGCGATAATAATCACGTCGTCTCCTTCAAATAACGCACTTGTCGCTGAGTGACGAAGTTGGTCAATTTCGTCGTTAATCGACGCGTCTTTTTCTATGAATGTATCTGTTGATGGCACATACGCTTCTGGCTGATAAAAATCATAGTAGCTGACGAAATATTCAACTCTATTATTTGGGAAAAATTCTTTAAATTCACTATATAATTGTCCTGCAAGTGTTTTGTTATGCGCAATAATTAAAGTTGGCTTACCAACTTCTTTAATCACTTGACTCATTGTAAAAGTTTTACCAGTACCTGTTGCACCAAGTAATGTTTGGTGTTTTTGACCGGACTTAATTTGTTCTGCGATTTCTTTTATTGCTTGCGGTTGATCACCGGCAGGTTCAAAGTTTGAAACAAGTTCAAATTCTGCCATAATGTACCTCCAATTAATTGTCTTATATCTATTTTACATGATTTTTCTAGAAATAAAAAAGAAATGACCGAACGCGTGTTTGTCATTTCTTATATATCATCTTTATGATCTAAATTGTAAACTTCAACTAATATATACCCAATCACAATACTTAATGCATCGAGATATATGACCCAATCTGAATTATAATAGCCACGACTCATAGATATTGCAAACATTATAAACGTCAACACAATCGCAACGTAACGATTCCTCGTAATTGTTGTAAATAAAACAACAGTAAACGCAGGAACTATCATTGCCATCATGTACCAAAATACATCTAAGTTATTCACTATCTAAAATCTCTTTTGTAATATTTTTTAATTCAGACTCAGGAATTGTATGCTCTTCAGTCATTTCTACTAAAATATTGTCTAAAAAATCTTGAACTGAAACGAGATGGTCGAATCGTTTAATTGTGCCGAGTGCTTCTTCGTATATTTCGAAAAATAATGGTTCGGGATTTCCTTTTTGGATTTCACCATAAGATTCATATAGTAAGTCTATCTTGTCAGCGACAGAAAGTATTTGTCCTTCAAGACTACTATCTTTACCTTCTTTAAAACGATTTCGGTAGATTTCTTTATATTCTTCTGGAAATTCTTTTTCAATAAAGCTAACAGTCATTGTTTCTTCCACTTTTGAAAAAAGATTATTTAACTCTATCGAAGAATACTTCACCGGAGTTTTAATATCTCCAGTAAATATTTCTGGATAGTCGTGATTTAACGCCTTTTCATATAATGTTTTCCAATCCACATGTTGACCGTGATGTTCTTCAACTGTTCCAAGGTATTGTGCAATTTTTGTTACTTTAAAACTATGTGCAGCAACGTTATGCTGTTGAAACTTAAACTTACCCGGCAAGCGTGTAAGCATTTCTAAATCATTCAAACTTTTAAAGTACTGATGGACTCCCATAATTACTCATCCTTTACATATTGAATATAACTATCTAACGTCTTTTTCGATATTTCTCCAACATATGTTTTAACTATTTTACCATCACTATCAACAAAAAGTGTTGTCGGGATAATAATAAGTTGTAAATCTGTCATAAAATCTTTTTCATCTTTCACATTATAAATTGGATATTGAACGTCAAATTCTTCTAGAAACTGATCTCTCGACTTTTTGTTATCTTGTACATTTAATCCAACAAGCATTGTATTATCTGGTAACTCTTTTTTATAAAAGTCATTTAAGTCCGGTGTCTCATTCCGGCAAGGATTACACCAAGAGGCAAAGAGATTCACAACTGTGACTTCGTTATTCTTAATAATGCTTTCTAAACTCTCATCTCCAGTGACAGCATTAAAGTCATACTCATTTAACTGTGCACCCTCTGCTTTATCATTTTTAACTGATTCATTATCGGATATTTTACTTGCCTCTTCTTCTTTTAAAACGTCACTAGAAAACGTAATCACTGTATATATACTAAACGCTACAATTAAAAATAAGACAATACCTATTAACACTTTAATCGATTTACTCAACCTTTTACCCCCTTATCTATTTTATTATATTAAAAAAGCACCCTTTCGGGTGCTTAAATTACTTATATATTAGTGAATAAAGTTATGTGATGAAACTTGTGATGCTGGAATTGTACGATACGTAGCAGTTCCAACGCTACCATTCCATCCCATTTCTGAAACTGTAATTGAACCGTCACCGTGGATAGATTCAACGATCGCAACGTGACCAGAGCCACCCGCACCGTTAGATCCAGCGTAACTTTGTGCAATTGCACCAACTGAAGGTGAATTACTTACTGTAAATCCATCAGCTGAAGCACTTGCTGCCCAGTTGTTTGCGTCTCCCCACATGTTACTTACAGGTTTACCAAGAGCTGCACGTTGTTCAAATGCATACCATGCACACCAACCGTATAAATAATGGTTCGTTTGTCCAGCAAAGTTTTGTGAAGCGTTGTTCACAGGAGCTGATGCTGCTGGTTGATTTTGTTGCTCAGCTTGTTGAGCTTGTTGAGCTTCTTGTTCTGCTGCAAGACGCTCTTGTTCTGCACGCTCTGCTTCTGCTACTGCTTGTGCTGCACGTTTAGCTTCTGCACGTTCTGCTGCAAGACGCTCTGCTTCAGCTTGTTCAGCTGCTGCACGCTCTGCTGCAACACGTTCTTGTTCAGCGCGTTCTGCTTCCTCTACAGCTTTAGCTGCTGCTGCGCGTTCTGCTTCTACACGCTCTTGTTCAGCGCGCTCTGCTTCTGCTACTGCTTGAGCAGCTTCAGCACGTTCAGCTTCTACACGTTCTTGTTCTGCACGCTCTGCTTCTTTTACAGCTTGTGCCGCGTTTCTAACTTCAGCTTCTGCTTCTTCATTAACATTTTGTGATTCTTCAGCTACTTCAACTTCGTTGTTTTCTTCTACAATTTCTTCAGTTTCTACTGCGTCTTCTGAGTTTGCTTCTTCAGTAACTTCTTCGACTACTACGTTGTCTTCTTCTACAGCTTCAACGTCGTTGTTCTCTTCTACAACTTCTACTTCTTCGACTGCACCTTCTAATACAAGTACTTGTCCAACTGTAATTAAATCACTTGATAATCCGTTTAGTGCTTTTAACTCATCGATTGATACGCCTGTTGCTCTAGCGATTGAGTAAAGTGTATCGCCTGCTTCTACAACATATGCACCTGAAGCTGCTGGTACTTCTACTTCTTCGACTTCAGCGTTTTCAGCTGGTAATTCTACTTTTTCAACTTCTTCGACTTCTACTTCGTTAACAGCTGGTGCTGATGCAACTTCTCCACCAACGTTTAACACAAGTCCTGGATGAATTAAGTCTGAAGATAAGTTGTTTAATGCATATAACTCATCTAAAGATACACCAAATTGTTCAGCGATTGACCATAATGTGTCACCTGATCTTACAGTGTATGAACCTTCTGCATCTTCTTCGTATGTAACTTCTGCATCTAAGTCATAAGTTAATACGTCTTCAGGTTTAATTAAGTCACTCTTAAGGTTATTTGCTTGTTTAAGCGCCTCTACTGTAGTTCCAACTTCGTTAGCAATACCCCAAAGAGTGTCGCCTTCTTTTACAATAACTTCTTCAGCGTTAGCTGTTAATGATGTACCTGTTAATGCTGTAATAGTTGCAACTGAAAATACTGTCTTTTTCATAGTATCGATTTCCTCCTGCGTTCTATCAAATAGTTTTTAATTCAATATATAAAGTTTCTAAAAATATGTACGGTTAATTTAATCAATTAGTTCATAAAAATCTAACGTAATTAGAACTATAACATAGAAAAATCGTGAAATACTCTTTGTAACATAACTGTAATAGAATAGTTATATCGCCATAACAAAAAGGCGCTGTATGTAACAGTGCCTAGTGTTTATGTAATATTTCTTATACTATTTTTGCTCTGACAACCACTCAACAACAGCATCTAAATCTTCACCTTCGACTAAATTACTGGGCATACTTCTTGTGCCGTTTTCAATCACTGATCGTATATATTCCGGAGATTTCTCGCTTCCGATATGAGACAAGTCTTTACCACTACTTCCGCGTCCTTTTAAATCTTCACCGTGGCAACCAATACAAGTTTGTTTATAAACAATTTCTCCTCTATGCATGTCAGATGCATTTTTACTCACGGATTCTTCCGCACCGTCAGAATTACATGCTGACAAAATAACGATCGCCGAAAGACCAAATATAAATTTTTTCATATATATCACCAACTATGTAAAAAAGCTTTGCCCGTAGACAAAGCTTATAACTAATTATTATTCTTGAAAGTAATTGTATAAGTCATCAATTTCATCATCTGAAAGACTTTCGAATGCTGGCATTTGTCCTTTACCATTTTTAACTGTGTCAGCAAATTCGTCTTTACTTAAGTCAGTACCTGCTAATGCTGGGCCAGTTGCACCTGTGAAGTCACTACCGTGACATGATTGACAGTTATCTTTAGCAATTTCTTCACCAGCTTGTGCATCCCCTGAATCTGCATTGTCTGAATCGTTATCTGTAGCATCATCGCCCCCGCCGCATGCTGCTAGAACTAACGTTGAACCTAATAAAAATGTTGATAAGTACTTTTTCATTGTGTCCACCCCTAATAAATTTTTTAGTATAAAATACTATACCTATATTCTAACAGAAATAAACACTTTTTATAATAATTGTATTTACATATTTAAATGCCAGCGTAAATAACTATCTATAAATGGCATTAAATCTCCGTCCATCACTTTGTCGACGTTACCGACTTCATAATTTGTACGGTGATCTTTAATCATTGAATATGGATGGAACACATACGAACGAATTTGAGATCCCCATCCGATTTCTTTTTGTTCACCTTTTAATTTTGAAATTTCTTCTTGTTGCTTTTCAAGCTCTAACTGATACAGTTTTGACTTTAGCATTTTCATTGCAGTTTCACGGTTTTTAATTTGTGAACGTTCGTTTTGACACGTCACAACAACTCCTGTCGGATGGTGAGTAATTCTAACTGCTGAGTCTGTTGTGTTAACGTGCTGACCACCAGCACCACTTGCTCGGTACGTATCGATTGAAATATCTTCTTGGTTCACTTCGATATTGATATCCGAGTCTTTAAATTGAGGTGTAACTTCACAAGATACAAATGACGTATGTCTACGTCCAGATGAATCAAACGGTGAAATACGCACGAGTCTGTGAACACCTTTTTCACCTTTTAATAATCCATAAGCAAATGGTCCTTTCACACTCAGCGTCACACTTTTAACTCCTGCCTCATCGCCAGCTAAATAGTTTAATGTTTCTACTTTAAAGCCTTCATCTTCAATAAAACGGTTATACATTCTTAACAGCATATCTGCCCAGTCTTGTGCTTCAGTCCCACCTGCACCCGGGTGAAGCTCTAGAATTGCGTCTTCACCATCGTGATCTTCACTTAAAAGAATATTTAATTCAAATTCTTTTGATTTATCATTAACGTCTTCGATTGTTGCTTCCATCATTTCTTTTAAGTCATCATCATCTTCTTCAGCTAATAATTCTAATGATACTTCAATATCATTCACTTCAGATTCTAGCGTATTAAATCCGTCGACCACTTTTTTTAACTGATTATTCTTTTCAATGATTTCATTTGCTTTGTCTGGGTCGTCCCAAAATGTTGGGTCGACCATTTTTTCTTCATATTCTCTAATTTGAGTCTCTTTTTCTTCTAAGTCAAAGAGACCCCCTAAATTTTTCTAGCTTGTCATGCATGTCATTTATAAAACTTTTAATTTCACTAATTTCCATTTAAATCACCTTACGCACCGTGGCAGTTTTTATATTTTTTACCTGATCCACATGGACATGGATCATTTCGACCGACAGTTTGTTTTTTTCTAACCGGTTGTTTTTTGACTTTCTTTTTACCGTCAGATGCTTGCATTTTGTTTTTATCAACAACTTGTTCACGTCTAATTTCTTCATCTGTTTGAACTTCAGTTTTTAATGTCATACGAGACACATCGTCTTCGATAGCATCCATCATGTTTTCAAACATCTCTAGACCTTCGTTTTGATATTCTCTTAACGGGTTAATTTGTCCGTAAGATCTTAAGTGAATTCCTGTACGTAGTTGGTCCATAGAATCGATATGTTCTGTCCATTTTTGGTCAATCGTACGTAACATCATCATTCGCTCGAATTGACGCATACGTTCAGAAGTTAAAATTTCTTCTTTTCTATTTAATTCTTCGTATGCTTTTTCTTTTACGAGAGTAATAATCTCTTCAGTGGAATGTCCTTCTAAATCATCGAGTGAAATATCGTCTTCTTGGACGTAATATTGTTCGAGTAATTCTTTAAACGTCTCGTAATCTGTCATTTCAGAATTATCGTTATAGTAACTGACTGTACGTTCAATAGAGCTATCAATCATACCATGAAGTAAATCTCTAACATCTTGTTTATCGATAATCTCGTTACGTTCACCATATATAATTTCACGTTGTGTTCTTAGCACTTCGTCATATTCTAATACACGTTTACGTGCATCGAAGTTATTTCCTTCGACACGTTTTTGTGCAGACTCAACATTACGCGTAATAAATTTACTTTCTAACATTTCGTCTTGCATACCAAGTTTTTCCATCATTCCTTGAATACGCTCTGAACCAAATCGCTTCATTAAGTCATCTTCAAGTGATAAATAAAACGTACTGATTCCAACGTCACCTTGACGCCCAGAACGTCCGCGCAGCTGATCGTCAATACGACGTGATTCGTGACGTTCTGTACCGATCACCGCAAGACCACCAAGTTCTCTAACACCTTCACCGAGTTTAATATCCGTACCACGACCAGCCATGTTCGTTGCGATCGTCACTTGACCGCGCTGACCAGCATCTTCAACGATTTGTGCTTCTTGCTCGTGGTTTTTAGCGTTTAAGACGTTATGGCGTACGCCAGCTTTACGAAGTAAATTCGAAATAATTTCTGACGTTTCAACCGCAACTGTACCGATTAAAACCGGTTGCCCTTTTTTATAACGCTCAACAACTTCATCAACAACAGCTTTAAACTTATTGTCTTTTGTAGAGTAAATTCTATCGTTTAAGTCTTCACGCTGAACCGGACGGTTGGTTGGAATTTGTGTCACGCGCATGTTGTAAATATCTAAAAATTCTTCTTCTTCAGTTTTTGCTGTACCCGTCATCCCTGAGAGTTTGTTGTATAGTCTAAAGAAGTTTTGGAACGTAATTGATGCGAGTGTTTTAGATTCTCTTTGAATTTCAACTGCTTCTTTAGCTTCTAGCGCTTGGTGAAGCCCCTCAGAAAATCTACGTCCTGGCATCGTACGTCCTGTAAATTTATCGACGATTAAAACTTCTCCGTCATTCACGACGTAGTCTACGTTTCTTTCCATTGTGTAATTTGCTTTTAATGCTTGGTTAATATGGTGGAGAATCGCAACGTTTTTTACGTCGTAAAGATTATCTAATTTAAACCATTTTTCGGCTTTTGTCATACCGTCTTCTGTTAAAAGAATCGTATTTTTACGCACGTCATACGTAAAGTCTTGTTCTTTTTTAAGTGTCGTTACAAATAATTGTGCTTGCTGATACTCAGTGACTCTCTCGTCTGCTTGTCCTGAAATAATTAACGGTGTACGTGCTTCGTCGATTAAAATAGAGTCGACTTCGTCCACCACGCAGTAATTTAATGGTTTTTGAACACGATCTTTTTTGTACGCGACCATATTGTCTCTTAAGTAATCGAATCCGAGTTCGTTATTTGTCGTATACGTAATATCACAGTTATATGCTTCACGTTTCTCTTCACTATTTTTTTGATTTAAGTTTAGTCCAACTGTTAAACCTAAAAAGTTATATAGTTGCGCCATTTCTTCACTTTGTACTGAAGATAAATACTCGTTAACTGTAATAACGTGTACACCGCGCCCAGTTAATGCGTTTAAATACACGGGCATCGTCGCTGTTAACGTCTTACCTTCACCAGTTTTCATCTCTGCGATGTCACCTTTATGAAGCGCAATTCCGCCCATAATTTGGACTGGATACGGTTTTAAACCGAGTGTACGCGTAGAAGCTTCACGTACGACCGCGAATGCTTCTGGTAAAATTTTATTTAATATTTCTTCTTGTTTTTTTATATTGTCACTATGTTCAGCTAATTGTGCTTTAAACTTTTCCGTCTCCGCTTGAAGCTCAGCGTCAGAGTATGCGCGATATACATCTTCTAACGCAGTCACTTTTTCCATCTCTTTTTCTAGAGATTTGAGTTCGCGTTTATTGCCATCGAATATTTTACGCAAAATGCTCATCGATATATCTCCTTATAAAATCATTATCACTATATTTTACCAAATATTTCTATGAAAATAAAAGTTTACACACAAAAAGCCCCTAGTGTGTACTAGAGGCTATAACAATTAGTTTGTTTCAATTAAACCATATTTACCGTCTTTACGTTTATATACGATACTTGTAGATTCAGTATAACGGTCATTAAATACGAAGAAATCATGACCGAGCATGTTCATTTGAAGAATTGCTTCTTCAGCATCCATTGGTTTTAAAGTGAATTCTTTAGATTTCACTACTTTGATTTCATCTTCGTTTGACTCTTCTTCCTCTTGATCATTTAATACTTGGAATAAGTCCACGTGATTCTCATCTTGTTCACGGAACTTACGGTTAATTTTTGTTTTATGTTTTCTAATTTGACGTTCTAACTTTTCAACGACCGCATCGACTGCAACATATAAGTCGTCGTGTCTTTCTTCAGCACGTAATGTTAAACCTTTCATTGGTACAGTAATTTCTACTTTACCCATTTTGTTTTGGTAAGTTTTGATGTTCGCATGAGCAAAAACGTCTCGGTCATCGCTGAAATAGCGGTCTAACTTATTGACTTTATCTTCAATAAATGTACGAATCGCGTCAGTAACCTCGATGTTTTCTCCTCTTATTTCAACTCTAATCATGATGAAAACCTCCTAATGTTCTCTTCTTACTTAAATTATATCAAAGTTTTCTAGATATAGAAAACGTTAACACATCCATTGACTTCGGCTGTTCGTGCCTAAGTATTTCTGCAACTTGGCGCACTGTTTCACCTGTAGTGAAAATGTCGTCGATGATTAATATCGACTTGTTTTTTATGCAAATATTCCCGTCCTTTAAACTGAATGGGTTCTTTTCATTTTCTCGGTCAATTTTAGACATTTCTGATTGTCGTTTCACTCTACTTGACGTTAAACAATCTGTATATTTTACATTTAATTCGTCTAATATTTTCGTCACTTGATTAAAGCCACGTTCTTTTAACCGAACATCTGAAATTGGAACCGGTACTACTATTTCATATAACCGTAAATGTGATTTTATAAACATCGCAATAACTTTAGATTGCACCGCATCACCTTGGAATTTATAGCGTCTCAACATTCGCTTTACAATACCTTCATAATTAAAAAGTGCATGGACGTTCATACCATTAAAGTTAAACTTCTCGTTTACTCTTAACGCTTCATACTCATCTAAACATCTATGACATATTAATGGTTGTTTTTGAAATATATTAACTAAATGAATATTCTCTATAATTAATTCATGACAATGTAAGCAATTCATAATTTCACTTTTCCTTTATTAAATTGAAATGTTTTTTCTCTCGCTTTCATAATCCCTCGTGTATTGTATTTTGTAAAAATGTAGACGTTACCTTTAGTATCTTCTAACTTTCTTCCTGCGCGTCCTGCAATTTGTATGAGTGACGTATCATCAAAATATTCACCGTGCACGACGAATACATCAAGTCGTTTAAATGTCACACCTCTTTCAAGAATTGTCGTCGTAATCATAATGTCAATTTCACCATTACGCATGCGGTCGATTTTTTCTTTCCTTAATGGATCTCCACTAAAAATCGTTTCCACTTTTTCAAATTCCTTATTTAATACTTCTTTCATTGGTACTAACAAATCAATATTCGGCACAAAAATAAAAACTTTTCTATTACGAGGTGCGAGTGATTCTCTCAATCGGCTTAAAAATATTTCTGGTAACTTCTTTTTCCTTAACGTCTTTTTTATATTTGTATAATAAACTTCAGGCATGACGAGTGGTTCTTTGTGATAACGGCGCGTAATTGAAACGATATTTTCTTTTTTCACTTTACGAATGAGTGAAGCTTCTGGTGTTGCGGTTAAATATATAATGACTCCACTATCCGTTTTGGCTTTGTCGATTTGTGTTTTTAGTAACTGATCCTTTGTTAACGGAAAAGCATCGACTTCGTCAACGATAATAACGTCATAATGATTTCTAAAGTTATATAATTGATGAACTGTTGAAACGGTAAATACAAAATCCGCTTCAATTTTTTCATCGCCATATAGTAAGTCGATTCTCGCATTTTTAAATGCGTCCGTAAGTCTTAAATAGATTTCACGGATTACATCTACACGCGGTGAGACGAATAATACGTTCATACCAAGACTTCTCGCAAATTGAATTCCACGAAACGTAATTTCGGTTTTACCAGCACCTGTTACAGCATAGATCATCAAATCATGATGATGTTTAATTGCGTCAACGATTCTTTCTTGTGCGTATTGTTGTTCTTTATTTAATTGAAACGATAATTTGTATGCGATTAATTCTCGGTATCTTGATGGTTCAACTACTCTTAAAGGTGTTCGAGAGTCGCTCCGACCTAAATTTACACACCTTAAACAGTACGTGACTTCACCGTAGTAGTCAGTGTACGTATAAAAAAGTCCATGATTACTATTTCCACAACGTACACATTTGTATTTATATCTGTCCTTAACAACACCACATTCTGCGTAAACTTTTGCATCTATATTTCTCGTAAATTTCATATATTCTCCATAAAAAACACGCAACTAATAAGCTGCGTGTTAAATGATTATTTTAATTTAGAATCCTGTAATATCAGCATTGAATGATGTAATTGCAACTCCGATTGCTTTTTCTCCTAAATGCGTACCAATTACTGGACCGAAGTGACTTTTTAGTACTGTTGCACCTTTAAAGTGTGCTTCTAACTCTTTTATAAACTCATCCGCTTCGTCATCGATATTCGCGTGAATTACTGTTAAAGTGACTGCTTCATTTTCAACATTTTGTCTATCGATTGTATCTTTAATAAGGCCCACTACAGTATTTAACGCTTTTTTCTTTGTGCGTATTTTTTGAATCGCGACAATTTTACCATCTTCAAATCGTAAAATTGGCTTTATTTTTAAAAGTTGCCCAACAAAAGCTTGTGCGTTTGATAGACGTCCACCTTTTTTTAAATTTGTTAAATCATCTACAACAAAATATGAATCAATAAATTCTTTCGATTTAAAACGTTCGAGTCTTTCTAACAATTCATCCAGTGGTAATTTATCTTTTTGCTGTGCGGCATAGACTGCAAGTAATCCAAGAGGCGTACAAGCGATATCAGAATCTATCGGATGAACTTCTATGCCATCAACGCTTTGTCCTGCTGCAACTGCGTTTTGAATTGTTCCACTAATATTTCCTGATAGATGTAAACTGATTACATCTGTGTACCCTTTTTTATGAAGATCTTCAAGTAAAATAATATAATCTCCAATCGAAGGTTGACTCGTCGTTGGAAGTTCCTCACGGTCTCGCATTTTGTCGTAAAATTCCTCTGGAGTAATATCAATGTCTTCTCTGTAAATTTCATCGTCGAAAATCGTATTTAAAGGTATCGTATAAATGTTATTTCTACGTTTAATTTCATCTGATAAGTATGATGTTGAATCTACAACAACTGCTATTTTCATATATATCCCTCACATATTAGCACTCCATTATATAGTACACTAAAATCACCCTATGTTAAACTGTTTTAAAGAGGTGTAAATGATGGAACAAATTTATATGAATAAACTAGACACGTCGACAGAAATAGATATTAAACGTTCAACTTTTATATCTTATATTGCACGTACTGAAACTGAAGACGACGCAAAAGAATTTATTGATACAATTAAAGAAAAACACCGTGACGCTACGCATAATTGTAGTGCGTATATTATCGGAGAGAACGCACTCATCCAGCGTGCAGATGACGATGGCGAACCACAAGGAACTGCTGGAATTCCTATTTTAGAAGTATTAAAGCGTGAAGAATTATACAACACGACTGTCGTTGTTACGCGTTATTTCGGGGGAATAAAACTTGGTGCAGGTGGTTTAATTCGCGCGTATTCAAGTGGGGCTGCTGAAGCAGTAAAAGCGAGTGGTAAAGTATATCTTGTTCCGATGATACCTGCAACAGTGTTACTTGACTATACGTTTACAAGTCGATTTGAATACTTTTTAGAACAAGAAAATATTGAAATTAGAAATCAACAATATACAGACAAAGTGAGTTATGATCTCATCATTCCTGAAGAAAAAGTAGAAAGTGTAGAAAGCGAACTACAAAAAATAACGAGTGATACGTTTACGATGACTACTTCAGAAGTAGAAATGGCAGAACGCACACTCGTTTAACGAGACATATATATAAACATTCGTTTAACAAATCGTAAAATTGGGCGGCGGTTTGTTCCAATTAAATCCGTCGCTTCTACGATTATGACAACAGATAATATCAGTAGTAAACAAATTAATACTGCACCTGTAATTGTTGATAAATATAAAATTACGGACGCTATCGCAAATAATGCGGCCATAAAGTATAGTAAAATCACACTTTGACGATGTGTGAACCCTAAGTACTGCAACTTATGATGTAAATGCCCTCTATCTGCTCGCGTTAATGATACGCCTTCTCTATAACGTCTCACTGCTGCAAATATAATATCGATAAAAGGCACCCCTAAAATGATGATTGGGAATAAGATTGAGAAAAACGTAATATTTTTAAATCCTAAAATCGATAGTACACCGAGTACGTAACCTAAAAACATCGATCCGTTATCGCCTAAAAATAATTTTGCCGGATAGAAATTATAATATAATACTCCAAGTGTCGATCCGATTAATATCACACTAATCATCATGACAAATATATTGTTTTGTAAAATACCAATGACTGCAATACTTGCTAATGCAATGATCGTTACACCAGATGCTAAACCATCTAAACCGTCGATTAAGTTAATCGCATTAATGATGACCGCAATCCATAAATAAGTAAACGGTATCGCAAACACTCCGAAGTCTACTGTAATACCAAACGGAGTAATCGTATCAATGACAATTCCAAACATGACTGGAATCGTTATAACGACAAGTTGGCCAATAAATTTTACACTTGGTTTTAAATCATACTTATCGTCAATAATACCAATAAGGACGATTAATCCACCACCAAGTATAATCGGCATATATTCTACTTCCATTGGACGCGCAATAATTAATGTAATTACAAAAGATACAAATATCGATATACCACCTGAGAATGGCATCGGTTTTGAATGTTGTTTTCTATGGTTTGGATAATCTACATATCCAAACTTATAGCTCAGTTTTATAAATATCGGTGCAACGATGAAAGATATGATTGCAGATAATATTAAAAGAAATAATGTATACATACCCTCACCTGCTAATTATTCTTATATACTATATCATAAATTTCGTTTAAATACTCATCTCACTTCATTTCTATTTCACTTAAAACGGTGTATAATATTACCGGGACTTTTGAAAGGCGGTTTCAATAATGATTTTAAAATTCATCTTAAATATCGCTTTAATCATAAGTGGCATATATGTATTTTACCGATTACAATATTATTTTAGAAAAGGCGTTAAAAATAAAAACTTATTTCAAAGTGTAATGATGACCACACTCGCTATATTTTCTCTCATCATTCCACTCTATATTGGTGATGTGACGTTGTCGTTTTACTACATACCGATGCTCTTATTATTCTTATACAACAAAATTCAGTATAAGCTATTATCAGTAGTTATCGTTTTTATGTTTTACTATTTTCTGTTTCAATATGACCTCGTTCAGTTCATCATATTTTTAGCTTTAATTACTGTGTATCAATTGATCGTGCCGTTTATAAAAACTCCGAAAATGAGTGTTACGATATTATCCAGTGGCTTATTTACAGTCATTTACTTAATTTTATTATACGCGTTTGTTACACCTATTAGTGACAAAACGTTAGTTGCATTTTTCATTTTCTCATTATGTGCAACAATATTAGTGATTAAAGTGTACGAAGATATCGACAAAATATTTACTCATTTTATAAATCAAGAGAAATATCAGTATTATGATTCACTCACTAGTCTTGGTAACGTAAGAATGCTCGATCGTTTTATAGATGATGCATTTAAAAAGAATGAAACAGTCAGTATTCTATTAATTGATATCGATAACTTTAAACTGTTTAACGATATGCAAGGTTATGAAACTGGAGACCAGTTGATTAAACAAGTCGCTCGTTTATTAAATAACCACATCCCAACTGGTGGAAAGTTATTTAGAAGTACAGGCGAAGAGTTTTCAATGGTGATTCCAGATATTTCTTTTGACCAAACTGTGAGACTCGCTGAAGCGATTCGAAATGCTGTTGAATCAACAAAATTTCACGTGGATAATACACACGTCATCAACATGACAGTGTCCATTGGTATCGGCTTTAAAACAGAAAATAAAAACGTCAAAAAAGATATTATTCGTGAAGCGGACAATATGCTGTTTGCCGCAAAAAAACAAGGGCAAAACCGGATTATGTTTGCACCTATTGGATAATTAAAAAAAAGCAGGAATAAAATTCCTGCTTTAATCTTCAACACTTCCAAGTGCTTGAACTGTTATCTTACCATGAGAATCATGCCACTTGACTTCGCCATTTTCAAAGTAAAATGCTTGTGGTGATTCATGTTTAATATTAAATTTTTCAGCAATGTAATTTGAAAGTTCTCTATGTTCTCGAACGACTAAATAAAAACCATCGATATCACGTTCATAGTGAAACTTTTGAAACTCATCAAATGCTCTCGCAGATATTGGACAAGTGTCGCTATGTTTCATAAAGTAAAAGTATGGTTTCTCTTCGAGCAATCGGTCAAATGACTCGATTGATGTTATCTTTGTTAACATCTTGAACAACTCCTTATTAACTTTAATTAATTTATCACGGTTTATTGTTAAAATCAAATTAAAATACAATAAAAACAATATGAAAGGGTGAATATAGTGCCTAAAGAATTAAAACGCTGGACAATTTTAGATACGATTAACGCTACACTTTTAATCATCGTATTTTTATTTGTTTTAGATTTTCAAAACAATGCGTTAGTCTCTTGGATTTTTGTCGTCGTATTTGCCTTTTGGATTGTAACAGTAATTTCAAGAAATATTGTCATTTCTCGAATTAGGGAAGGTAAAATGGACAATCCATATGACCAACTTAACGATAAAAAATAATAAACTGCACGACGTGCAGTTTATTTTGTTTCTTCTTTTAATTTATTTAATTCTTCGTGATACGTATCATCTAATTTTTTAAACGTCTCGATTTTAGAAATACTTTTTTGAGTTTGAATATCTTGCTCTTCTTCGTAAATTTTAATGATATTAATTCTTTCACGGTAATAAGACTTAAACGTGTAAAACATCTCTAGACTCATACTACGCACTGCTTTAGCATCATCTGTTTCAAGTGACAGTTGATTTAGCTTTTCGATTTGATCATCTAAAATTGGCATTAGTACTTCTTCTACGATTCTTTCTTTTTCATCTGCATCGTCATCACCTTGAAGTAACGTCACGTTGTCTTCTAATTCTTTACTTTTTTCGTTGACGATATCTATAACTTCATCAATTTCATTGTTCGCTTGTTTAGAATGATCTTTTTGAATAATACTTTGACGCTCTTCTTTAGCAGCACTCACCGCTTCACTGTCTTTAATCAGTTGATCTGTCGATTCTTCATATGCAATGAAAAGATCTGTACCAGCTCCGAGTTCTTTAGAAAAAGATTCTTTTAGATGTATACTTTCAGCATAGTCTTTATGAATTTTTTTAATTTCTTCATTTGTAATGTCAATTTTTTCTAGTTCTTCAACCATCTCTTCAGAAATTGGAATAAGATTGTCATCGATATTTTTCTTTAGCTTATCGACTTCACTTCTTTCAATATCTTTTTCAGTTCTCGTACTGACATGTTCAATTTTTTCTAAATCTATTTCAGATAAATGTTCATAATACTTTTTATCGAGCGCATATATTTTTTTCATCGAAGATTCGTACATTTCGAGATCATTACTTAACGATGAACGACACGCACAAAGGAGTAATACAATTATTGAAAGTGTTGCGACTTTAAATATCTTATACATGCTAGAGTTACACCCCTCTTAATCTGCATGGTTATTCTAGTCTTTTTTTATATACATGTTTATAATAGTAATTGATTCATTTTAGAAAGGACTTTAATTATGAATATTGAAAAATCCTTACGTGAAAAACTAAATGGTTCTTCTATTAAAGTAAATGAACCTTTAAAAAACTACACGTACTCGCACACAGGCGGTATCGCAGATTACTATATTACAGTATATAATATACACGATGCAATGGAAACTATCCATTTTGCGCGAGAACATAACATTCCTTTAACGTATCTAGGAAATGGTTCTAACTTAATTATTCGTGACGGTGGTATTCGAGGCATCGTTTTAAATACGCTAGAACTAAAAGACATTAAACGTGAAGGAGATTATATTATCGCTGGTAGTGGAAGTCGAATTATCGACGTATCTCGCTTTGCAAGAGATGAATCACTCACTGGTTTAGAGTTTGCTTGTGGTATTCCTGGTAGCGTCGGGGGCGCTGTGTATATGAATGCTGGTGCGTATGGTGGTGAACTAAAAGACTGCCTAGAAGAAGTTAAAGTCGTTACACCTGAAGGTGAATTACTAACACTTCACCGCGATGAATTACACCTTGGATATAGACAAAGTATCGTCCAAGAAAATGGATATTTAGTCGTCGAGGCAACGTTTAAGCTTGCTGAAGGTAATATAGATGAAATCAATGCTGTAATGACAGAACTCACTCGATTACGTGAAAGTAAACAGCCACTTGAACTGCCGTCATGTGGATCAGTGTTCCAAAGACCACCGGGACATTTTGCTGGAAAGCTTATTCAAGATAGTAAACTTCAAGGACATCGAATTGGTGGTGTTGAAGTATCTAAAAAACATGCTGGATTTATGGTCAATATCGATAACGGTACAGGTAGTGATTACGAAGAATTAATTCACTACGTTCAAAAAGTTGTTAAAGAGAAATTTGATGTCGAGTTACAGCGTGAAGTAAGAATTATCGGTGAACATACAAAAAATCCGAATCAAGAATAATCTTGATTCGGATTTTTATTATTTAACTTCACTTAAAATCTCTTCGATTTCTTCCAGTTGCTTCATAGCTGTAATATGACCACCAGAATTTAAGTACCATCTAACTGAGTCTAATTCAAAGATATTGTCATCTTTAACTGCATCAACGTTGTTTGTAACATCTGTTTTAATTACGTCAACTTTAGTTGCGTCTTTACCATTACTAATCGCTGCACCTCTATCCATAACTAGTACGATACCTGGATTTTGTTTCGAGATGTACTCATAAGAAATTTGGTTACCGTGTGATGCTGTTTTTTCTTGATCAGGTTCTTCACCAGATGCTTCAAATCCAATTGGATGATATAAGTAATCATAGCGTCCACCTGGACCATGAAGTGATAAGTCGCCACCATTTGTTTGGATGAACATCATCGTTTTATCATTTTCATTAACTGCTTGATTAGTTTCATCGATTTTTTCATCTAATTCTTTGTTAAGTTCATCTGCTTCTGTTTCTTTGTCGTATAATTGACCAATAAAGCTTGTCATATCTTTAATATCGTTAAAGAAATTATCTGATTGTGCTGCAACGTTAATGACTACTGCATTAGGCGCAGCTTTTTTTAATTCTTCAATCGTATCTTTATTTGTTTGACGTGCACCAGTCATAATAATTTCTGGATCTAATTCTGCAATTTTTTCGTAGTCAGGCTCTTTTAAACCACCAAGATTTGCATACTTGTCATCTTTAAAAGTTTCAAGGTCTTCACCTAATGAAGACTTGTTATCTCCTTTTGTTAATCCAATAATATTATCTTCTAAGTCAAGTGCATCAAATGTAGATGCTACACCAATATCTAATAACACGACTTTTTCTGAGTTTTTAGGGACGTCAATCGTTTCATTGACTGCTTCTGTGTCTCCATCCGGCTTGTCTGTTAATCTCATATCGAATTTATTTTCGTAAGAAATTGTTTCTTTTTCTGAGCTACTTTCGTCGCTACTCTCTTCTGATGTTGCATCACTACTACACGCTGAAAGCACGATAATTCCTAAAAATAATAAAACTAATGCTGATAATTTTTTAATGTTCATTTAAACTTTCCTTTCTAAATTTAGCCCCCACTAAATTTCAAGTTGTAGCGCACTCATCACCTCCTTAAATGGTATTTTTTATACGCCCCCAAATACTTGACGTGATTCTGCTGCTTCACCATCAAAGTATATACAAATTTGGTGACCACATACGCTTTGTATTTGAATATCCATATCATAAATATCTCGTAAAATATCTTCTTGGATGACTTCATCTTTCGTACCCGAAATTTGAAGTTTACCATCTTTTAATGCAGCGATATTATCCGAGTAACATGACGCGAAGTTAATATCGTGGATTACAATAATAATCGTCTTGTTTCTTTCTCGGCATAATCTACGTAAAATTTGCATAATTTGAACCGAGTGTTTCATATCTAAGTTATTCAATGGTTCATCTAAAAAGATGTACTCCGTATCTTGTGCGATAGTCATCGCAATATACGCACGTTGACGTTGACCACCGGATAACTCATCAATCATACGATCTTCTAAATCTTGAAGTCCCATATATTTAATGGCTTCGTCAATTTTTTCGTTATCTTCTGCTTTCAGTCGACCTTTACAATATGGGTAACGACCAAATGCAATCAGTTCTCTAACTGTAATATTTAAATTTAAATGGTTACTCTGTTTTAAAATAGAGATTTTTTTAGCGAGTTCGTTATCTGGTTTTGTAAATAAGTTTTCACCTTCTAACAAAACTTCTCCGCTATTTTTATCCATTAAACGTGTCACCATTGAAATAACTGTACTTTTACCTGCACCGTTTGGGCCGATAAGTGACATCAGTTTACCTTTTTCTATATCGAGAGATACGTTATCTACTACTTTTTTGTTACCATACGCCTTAGAAAGACCTTTTATTTGAATCAAGCCTTACTCCTCCTTAGCATTAAATAGATGAAGTACACCCCACCTACTAAGTTAATGATAACACTTAGTTCAATGTTATTCTTAAATACAAACTGTACAACCATTTGACCGATTAAAAGTGCGATAACACTAATTAATGTCGTTCCTATAATGATGTAGAAGTGTTTATATGTTTTTAACACTTCATGTGCAAGGTTAATGACTAAAAGTCCTAAAAACATAATCGGACCGACAAGTGCTGTTGATGCTGACACAAGTATCGCAACAATAATAAGAAGTTCAGATACTTTACGATCATAGTTAATTCCGAGGTTGATTGCATGATCTCTACCAAGTGACATCACATCGAGTGATGAAAAATCGAGTAAAATAATAATCACCATTATGCTCACAATTCCGAGTGTGATGTATAACAATGTCTCATTAATCGATGTAAAAGAGCCGAACAGTTGCCCTTGTAATACGAGGAAGTCTTCTGGACTAATTAACACTTGCATAAATGTCGCTAAGTTTCCGAAAAATGTACCAAGTATAATACCGATTAATAATAATATAAATACGTTGTTTCTCGTCATTTTGAATAAGTATTTAAATACGATTACTGTAAAAATAACGAGTATAGCCATACTTAAAAAATAGTTGTATGCACTATTTAATAATAATGGTGAACTCACTCCTGCAATAAATACAATCGTCGTTTGTATAAATACATAGACTGAATCAAGTCCCATTATTGTTGGGGTGATAATTCTATTTTTAACAATCGTTTGAAATATCACTGTAGAAACTGCGATTGCAGTCGCTACAACGATAATCGCAGCCGTTCTTAACACTCTTGATGGCAACTGATAATGTAAAATTTTAAAATTTAAGCCGTAAAACATGTAAAATGCGATTAACGCTAACGCAATTAATGCGAGTACTATCAGTTGTATATTGAGCTTTTTATTACTCCGCATATTTCACCCTCCTATAAATCATAAATAGGAAGATTGCACTACCGAATACGGCAATGACAAGACCAACTGACACTTCGTACGGGTAAATGATAACACGACCAATAATGTCACATATCATTACGAATATCCCACCAAGTGTTGCGGTTAAGAAAATCGTACTCCTTAGATGATCTCCTCTAAATATCGAAACGATATTCGGAACAATTAACCCTAAAAACGGAAGCATACCAACGGTTACAACGACAATTGCTGTAATCGCTGCAGTAATAAATAAGCCAATATTAACGACTCTTCTGTAATTTAAGCCTAAGTTTTTAGAGAAATCTTCTCCCATACCTGCAACTGTAAATTGATGTGCATAAAAAATTGCTAATATAAACAACGGAATACTAATATATAAAATTTCATATCGTCCAGTTACAAGTGTAGAGAAACTACCATGCATCCAAGTTGAAATAGATTGTAAATTATTCGTGCGGAGTGCTAAAAATGTCCCAACACTCGAAACAACGCCACCAAGCATAATACCGATCAGTGGTACAAAAATGATATCTTTAAATTTAATACGTGTAATAATTTGCATAAAAATTAAAGTCCCTATTAATGCGAGTGCTGTCGCGAATGATAATCTCATTAACATGCTCGCAGCTGGGAAGAATATCATACCGATTAAAATACCAAGCTGTGCCCACTCCATCGTTCCTGCTGTCGTTGGTGATACGAATTTGTTACGCGTGAGTTGTTGCATAATAAGACCACACGTCGAAAGCGCCGCTCCTGCAATAATAATCGACACAGTACGCGGGATTCTGCTATGTAATAAAACTGTTTTTTGTTGATCGCTTAAATTAAATATGTCACTCAGCGGCAAACTACTCACACCGACAAATATTGAAAGTATAGATGTGAATATGAGCACGATTATTAATATGTCTAGTCGAAATAATTTTTTTGCCATAAGAAACCGCCTAATTGATAATCATTCTCATTGGTTTTCTATTTATCATTATACTACAATACATCTCATTTACAAGAAGTATATATAAAAACCACTCATTTCTGAGTGGTCTTAATGAATTACTATCGTTTCGCCGTTATCATTTAAATACTCATCATCTAGAATTTTTAAAATAGTGTTTAACGCACGATTATCGTTCGTATTAAAATCGTCATTATTAACTGGTGGACGATAACTGAGTGTGTACACGTCTAGATCCTCTTTACGAAGTTCACGTTCTAAAGCGTGTGTTAACCCCTCAATCGCACCTGTCACTGCATAATATAAGTTATGTTCAAACACTTCTTCATCTGTTGGTTCAACTAAATTTATAATTTTTGTTTCTTTCGTTTCGATTAACTGATTACGTAACGTACGAACACCTAAGTACGTCCCCCATACGTGTTCATCCATAACTTCAGTAAATTCATCATAAGAAACGTTATAAACACTATTATCTTCTGTATGAATTGAGTGAATGAAAATTATCCCATTTAAACCGTCATACGTTGATTCTATTTTTTCAACCATATTTAGCCAATCAATTTCTTTTGCTTGTTCAAGTAAAAATACTTCATGATGTGCGTCACTATTTTCACTTATATTTTTGTGAAGTTCTTCAAGGCCACTATAGTCGTCTCCAGAAAGTATTAAGTTATGTCCGTTTTTTGACAATTCTTGTGCGAGACGTTGGCCAATTGAAGTCAGCGCATCTGTTATAATATATGTCTTATTCATAATAAGTACCTCCAGTAGAATGATACCCATTCCTAGATACTTATTTTACGTCATAACAATATTTTCGTCTAGAAATGTAGTTACTCTACAACGACTTCATTTTTAGGCATTGTGTGTAAACCATTTGCGTCTACGTGTGAGATAACTTCATAAGTTCCTGATTCTTCGAATGTGTATTTAATTTTATATTTTCCGTTCTCATCGAATTCACCGTCAATGTGATCAAGACTTTCATCATCTTTTAGTACTTCGAATACGACTTTGTCTGCATCGTTTACATCTTCATCGTTTGATGTCACGTGTGCGACGAACTCTACTTCTTCACCTGCTTCAGTAGTTTCAGGTGTCGTTAACTCAACGTCAAGACCCGCAACTTCATCATGTTCGTGGTCACTATGCTCGTCATGCGCTTCTTCAGTCTCATTACCGCAAGCTGTAAGTACTAGTGCACTTGATAAAAACAATGTCCCAAATAATTTTTTCATATGTATCCCCCTAGATTAAATCGTAATACCTTTAGAATAGCACAACAAATTTTATTCCTAAAAGTTAAATTGTGTATAATTTTCGAAAGTAGAAGCAAGTGTGCATTTTACGTTACTTTTTAAATGACTGTGTTACACTATGATAGTAATTTTTATAATAAAGAGGGTATTAAATTGAATAATATAACTAAAGGGATTATCGCATTAATAATCTCTTCACTTGGTTTTAGTTTAATGTCTTTGTTTGTTAAGTATTCAGGTGACTTACCAACAGTGCAAAAAGCATTTTTTAGAAATTTTGTCGCAATGCTTATTGCACTCATTCTAGTTGTTCGTTATAGAGAGCCATTATTTGGTAAAAAAGAAAACCAAAAACTACTCTTACTCCGCTCGACACTTGGACTCCTCGGGGTCATATTAAACTTCTACACACTAGACAAACTCGTGTTAAGTGACGCTGATATTTTAAATAAACTAAGTCCATTCTTTACGATTATTTTATCAGCAATCTTTTTAAAGGAATATATTAGAAGATTCCAAATGACGTCTATTGTGATTGCATTTATCGGTGCGATTTTTATTATTAAACCGTCGTTTGAAAGTGCATCGTTCGATGCATTAGTCGGTGTTATCGGAGCACTTGCCGCTGCAGGAGCATATACTGTGTTAAGAGTTCTCGGGGATCGTGAAAAATTCTATACTGTCGTATTTTACTTTTCAGGGTTCTCAACAGTTGCGCTACTGCCGTTTTTCATCTATAACTACGAACCGATGACGATGGAACAACTGATTTTCTTACTACTCGCAGGAGTTGCAGCATCAGTTGGACAGTTTGGTCTAACGATTGCTTATAGTTACGCACCAGCGAGAGAAATCTCGATATTCTTCTACACGACAATTATATTTACAGCAATCTTCAGTATCGTATTCTTTGGAGAGTATCCGGACGTATTCTCAATTATCGGTTATATTATTATATTTGCAGCAAGTTTCTACATGTACATGAAAAACTTACCACCAAAAGGAAGTCGTACAAAAGTCTAGAAATTAATTGGTAGCGAGACCGAGAGGTCTCGCTTTTTTGTTGGTTACACGTGAATTTTAAAATGTGGGTGAGTTTTTTAGGTTGGAGTAGGCATTTTATCTTGTAAAGGTTGGAGATATCTTATTTCTAAATTTTATTTAACAGTTTTAAGTTGTTTTTGTAAGATAACGCTAATTAATTTACATATTTTCTTAAATCAACCAAGATTTTGTTAATTATATGATTATATTTAACATATTTTAGTTTATACAAGTAATTTTTGTTAAATAAACAATTTTATTTAACAAATCTTAGATTTCTCACGTCAATTTTGTTAATAACTCCATTCGTTACACCCCTTAACACACAAAAAATCCCGTAAGGTAATACCTTACGGGACTATATTACTTCTTATATTCTTCAATCACTTTTAAAAAGTGTGGACTATAGTGTTTTAACTTATAGTTTCCAATTCCAGAGATTTTAATCATATCGCTTTTATTTTCTGGCATTTTTTTTGCGATTTCTTTTAGTAACGTATCTGTAAATATTTGTGATTCTTCTATATTTTTTTCTACTGCGAGTTCTTCACGTTTATCTTTTAATTGCTGATAAAGTGACTCATTAAAACTCGTTTCTGTCGATACGTCTACCTTTTCTTTAAACTGTGTACGATACGTTACTGTGTACACTTTGTCGAGATCATCTAGCACACGATAACTTTTATCTACTAAATAGAGCGTATTGTTTTTTAAGTGTAAGTAACCTTGATAGACAACTTCTTCAATAATATGGTGCACTTCACTCGTTAAATAATTTGAAAGACTACCATATTGTTTTGCATGATGAAGACTTGCATGAATAATATTATCCGCAGACTCTCCTCTTAAAATTTGGATCGCCTTCTCTGGTGAAATTTCGTAGTCTTTTGAAAGCTCAATTAGAAATTTCGCTTCTTTTGTCATGTCTACTGTTCGATTAACGTTTAAACAATTCGAACACATTCCACATGGTTCGACGTATTCGTTTTTATCGAAATATTTAACGATTGACGCGGATAAGCATTTCGACGTTTCTTTATATTGAATCATTCGATCCAGTTTTTCACGCATACTTTCTTTGACGTCATCACTCGCTGGTGAACGGTCGATGAAAAACTGCTGCAGTAAAATATCTCTAGAGTTAGAGAGTAAAATACATTGACTCATTTTACCGTCACGCCCCGCGCGCCCAATTTCTTGATAATAACTTTCTAAATCACCCGGTAAATTAAAGTGAATGATGAAACGAATGTTTTCTTTATCAATTCCCATACCAAAAGCGTTTGTTGCGACGATCACTTTAACGTCATTATTAATAAATCTATATTGATTTTCTTCGCGCTCTTTTTTACTCAGTCCCGCGTGATAGATTAAACTGTCAATACCGTTATCTTTTAGAAATCCACTTATTTTTTCAGTTTCTTTACGTGTCGCCGCGTAAATAATACCACTATCGTCCTTATGATTATTTAAATAATCTAATATGAAACGTTCACGTTGATACGTATTATTGACGATGAGTTCTAGGTTATCACGCTTAACTGATGTTTTATATACATGATCATTTTCGATATTTAATAAGTCTACGATATTTTTTTCAACGTCTTCAGTTGCTGTTGCGGTTAATGCAACTTTTATCGCGTCGTTAATATGCGCATTAATCACAGGAATGACTTCTTGGTAACTCGGTCTAAAGTCGTGCCCCCATTTAGAAATACAGTGGGCCTCATCAAATGCAACGAGTGGGATATGAATACTATCGATAAGTGCTAAAAATTCGCTACTATTAAACCGCTCTGGTGCGACGTAGAGTAAATCTACTTCTCCATTAAAGACTAATCGATCCACATCTTCTTGATCTTTTTTACTCATATTCGAGTTAATATACTGCGCGTTGATTCCTTTTTCTTGTAATGTATTTACTTGATCTTGCATTAACGAAATCAGTGGCGATATAACGATAGTTGTACCTTCTAATATTAACGCAGGTACTTGGTAACATAGCGATTTACCAGACCCTGTTGGTAATACGCCAAGCGTATTATGTTTTTTTAATACAGACTCTATAATTTCTTTTTGCTTTGGTCGAAATGTCTCTAAACCAAATGATTTCTTTAACACAGATTCCATACTACTCATTCCAATCGTCCAACTTTTAAGCTAATTTATTATACATTAAAAGTTCTAAATGATAAAGTTATTCAAATTAAAAGCACCGATATTAATCGGTGCTTTACATTTTCTCTTTAACGAGTTCTTTACTGATTTTATAGTCGATTGCTTTAAATAAGCTTTTCTTCCACATTTCATGGTTATACAAATTCACGTATGCATGCTCTGCGTCAATCACAGTAAACTGAACTTTTGAGTCTTTTGTTTTCTGTGCGATTTTATGCATATGATAACTCGGAATTGTACCGATGTGGGTGTATTCTGTCGACATATCAAAATCATTTAACGCAATAAATGGCTTGTTGTCTTTTAAAAATATACCACCTTGTACACCGTAATTATCCATCGCTTCATTATTATAATCGATCGTATTTCCGTCTAATTTAATTGAATAACGGTATGTTTCACCGATGACAGTATAAGTATCTTCTAACTGCTCGTAGACCGATTCAGGTACTCCAGGACGTCTTACGACGTGAAAATTATCCGAAAGGTAAACTTCAGCAAGTGAATACGAACCAATTCCCCAAGCAACTGTTGGTTTATTACGCATCATACTAAATATTTCATGATGCTGTTCTGTATAGTTTCTTCTCATCGTCAACTCATCGCCAGATTCTAACACATTCGAGCCACTCTTTTTAATGCCGCCAGCAACTGCTAAGTATACTCTTCCGCCACGGTCCGAACTGTGAAACGTCAGGACGTCACCGCGGTCTAGAATATACATACGGTTCGCTGACAATGTTTTATCACCAACTGTTACGTCAAACAACGCTCCAGAAAAAGCGATGACTGTAGGTTCAGTAAACTGGATTTTTGCTGGTCGAATCACCATTTCGATTGTTTTTTCATCAACATCGTTACCGACAAGCTTATTTGCGATTTGTGGAGATAACTGATCGAGTGCATCAGACGAAGTCACAACTGTTGAAAGTAGTCCTTTATCTTGAATTATAATACTCATTATTTCACACCTACCACTTCTACAAGCTTTTCTATAACGATTTCTGACGGATCGACGACACTGAGTCGTTCCATTATTTTCGTTGGATAATATAACAGATTTACAGTCGATTGAGTCATTACGATGTCATAAATTTCGTCGGATTTAATCGCGTTAAATCGTGTTAACATTGACTCTTTTTCATCATCAGTAAATGCTTTGTCGCTTTGGTACGTTATTACGCACTCGCCATTTTCAAAAATCATAATACTCTCCTAACTTTCGCTATAAAATATTTCTAATTTTTGACTGATAAAATCAATCACACCGTCCATAATAAAACCGACAGTTACGACGCTTAATAGTATTCCAACTAAAACTACACTTAAAGCAATAAGTGTAATGTCGTTTTCATATAAATATGTACTAATATAAAATGATGCTATTACAATTACGATTAGCACAATAAATAATATCAGCGTAAACATGATTCACCCCTAAACATGCAAGTTTACTTTTACCCACTCTCTTAAGCTGTTAATTAAATAGATATCTATTTTTTTCTCATGATAAAGTTCAATGAATTCCTCTAACGTATAATCACGTATTTTAATCTTACCACTGTCAATTAAAAACTGTCTCATTACACCATTTAATAACCCATTTTCTCGCGGTGTATAATATCCATCAGCTTCTTTAACAACAACGTTACCAATATTAAATTCTGTAATTCTATTTTCACTGTCATAATATAACGCAAATGGGTAAGTTGTTGTCACATACTGACTTCTAACAGTTGTTTTATACTCTAAAAATTCTGAGTCGGTCGGTGCCATTTTTAATACATTCGCATCGACTTCTTCTTTATCTTCTAGTAAATCGTGGGTAATTTTTAAGTCATTATTATATTCAACACGCAACCTATAAATACCAGTATATAAACCATTTTTTTCAACATAAGAGCGTAGTGCATCTTCAAAATCAAACGCGTTCAATTTAAAATGATGAATTGCACCGTCTATCCGTTTCTTATGATAAGACAACCGCTTCACTTCACCATTATCTAAGCGCATCGTTTCAATTAAACTAAACATACGCTTGCTCTAAAAACTTAGATTTTGCAAGAATCTCTTTATATTCACTCGTTTTATTTGAATTATACGTAATTCCGCCACCTGCTGCGTAAGTATACTCGTTACCTTCGATAACGATTGTACGAATTGGTACGTTGACAACGACTGTTTCATCGTCATGGAACATACCTATTGCGCCGCAGTAGTAGCCACGTTTTGTCGATTCAAGCTCTTCGATGATTTTCATCGTCATTAGTTTTGGTGCCCCTGTAATCGAGCCACATGGATATAATGAAGTAAATATCTCTCTAAATGGTATATCTAGCAGTTTTCCTTCAACTGTAGACGTCATTTGAAATACTGTGTTGTATTTTTCAATCGTAAATAATTTCGGCGCTTTCACCGATCCAGGTTCTGACACTTTTGAAACGTCATTTCTTAATAGGTCAACAATCATGACGTTTTCTGCACGATCTTTTTTAGAGTTTCTTAAAAAATCGTAGTTTGCTTTATCTTCCGCATCTGTTTCACCTCTTGGGGCTGTCCCTTTCATTGGACGCGTGCGGATTGTTCTGTCTTTATCGATTTCAAAAAATAATTCCGGAGAACAGCTAACAATTTGTAAATCGTCATGTTCAATATACGCCGTATACCCACCATTATTCTTTTTTGTTAACGTTTCATATAGCGTATGCGCATCACCAGAAAACTCGCCGTACATTCTCGTCGTGTAGTTCACTTGATACGTGTGACCATCACGAATATAGTCACGTACTTTTTCGATATTATTTTCAATTTCTTCTTGAGTTTCAGCCATTTTATATTTTGAAATTACATAGTCGCCATTTTCTCTAGATAATAAAAATTCTTCACGTGAGACAGGTGTGTCGTACACTGCTGCTAAAAATTCTTTTTTATTGTCATCATGTGACTCATACGTTACTGCAAAAATACCGTATTGACCATTTTTCTGAGCAGTTTCTAGATTATCGAGTGCTTCTTGAAGAGATATATTTTCATCATATACAGCGACTGGGTCAATGAAATATAAATCTTCGACGACTCCATTTTTTGTAAAATTCATATGTGCTTTCATTTAATATCTCTCCAATGCTATGTTTATAAAATTATTAATTTGTTCATGACCGAACTCTGAAAGAATAGATTCTGGATGATATTGAACGCCAAAGATGTCATATTCTTTATGGCGAATGGCCATAATTTCATCATCCGCAGTACCGGCAATTAAAAACTCGTCATTTTCACCTTTACAAACGAGTGAGTGATAACGTGTGATATCAATATTATTTTTAATATTGTTAAATATATATGTTTCGTCGTGAGTTAATGTATATGTTTCACCATGAACTGGACGATTTAAGTGGCTCACTTCTCCACCTGTCATATGCCATAACATTTGATGACCTAAGCAAATGCCAAAAATTGGAGTTTCACCCCAAATTTCTCTTAAAAAGTCAATGACTTCTGGTCGGTCTTTTGGATGAGATGGGCCAGGTGAAACCACGACCCCTATAATACTTTTCTCATCTATGATATCATTGTAAAGTTCATGTGGTTGTTTTACGATTACATTTACATCTTTTTTGTTCGCTTGTAAATAGTGAACTAAGTTATAAGTAAATGAGTCGTAGTTATCAATCATTAGTAAGTTCATTTTAAAAATCCTCTGCAAATTAGTTATTCTTATATTTTATATGAAAATTTATTATATATAAAATATAAAGTTGCATTTGTATGATTTATATATTTAAATATTCTCTACTTACAATTTAAATATTAAAGAAAGAAGGAAAAAATGTGGGAAATAACTATACACGTCTAAAAATATGGACGAAAGATTTTATCATTATTTTATTCGCGAATTTCTTTATATTCTTATCATTCCAAATGACGTTACCGACATTACCACTTTTCGTACAGGATCTAGGATTAAATAACAAATACGTCGGACTTGTCGTTGGGATTTTTACATTTAGTGCATTACTTATCCGACCAGTCGCCGGCACTTGGTTAGACACAAAAGGTCGACGCTACGTATTTTACTCTGGTTTACTTATCTTTTTAGTTTCTACTTATTCATTAACAGTGAGTACAATGCTACTTTTATTACTCATCGTGAGAGTTGCTCAAGGTGTTGGCTGGGGGTATCTTACAACAGCAACAGGTACAATCGCCACTGACTTAGTCCCACCAGAACGACGCGGGGAAGGTTTAGGTTTCTTCTCAATTAGCGGTAACATCGCACTCGCATTAGGTCCTGCGCTTGGATTATTTTTAGTCGATTACATTTCGTTTAAATTATTATTCATCATCTGTGGAACATTAATTCTAATTGCGTTTTTATTAGCTACCCAACTTAATTACGTAAAACCAGATCGTGAGACGTATGAAGATAATACTTACCACCGCTTTGACGTATTTGAAAAAACAGCATTGCCTGCGTCATTTTTACTTATGTTTGTAACATTTACTTTTGGTGGTATCGCGTCATTTTTACCAGCATATACGATTGAACTGGACTTTCCATCACATTCTGTTCAAATTTACTTTGTCGTTTATGCTTTAGCACTATTATCCACACGTTTCTATGCAGGTCAATTATTTGACCGCCACGGTATGTCTATTGTATTTATACCAGGAATCATGATGATTTTAACAGCGATGATTATGATGTTTTCAATGACAGCACCTAAGACTTTATATATCGCAGCAATCTTTTATGGTTTAGGATTTGGATTCGTACAACCCGCTCTCCAAGCGATGGCAGTGAATCGCGCTGCACCTAACCGTCGCGGAATGGCTAATGCAACATTTTTCTCATTCTTTGACTTAGGTGTTGGACTCGGAGCATTAATATTCGGTATTGTCTCTGACTTTTTTGGATATTCATATATTTATTTAATTAGCGCGATCAGTATCATCGTAGCGTTTAGTATTTATTTACTATTCGTTCTGACATTAAAAAAAGATAAATAAATTAAATTTTATTTCAGGTTTATGTTTAGTAAATTTGTTAAGGGGAATACACTAACTATCAGATAATAATACTGGTATTTAAAATTAAATTTAATGTTTATTTTTGAGATAAACTTTTGGAGGGAATTATTATGTTCGGTTGGTTATGGACATTAATCGTCGGTGGTATCCTTGGTTGGATCGCCGGAGCAATTATTAGTAAAGATATTCCAGGTGGTGTGATTGGTAACATCATCGCAGGTTTAATCGGTGCGTCAATTGGTAACGCACTCGGATTAGATATTGGACCAACAGTTGGCGGTATGAGTATCGTTGGTACATTACTTGGTGCAATTATCTTAATCTTAATTGTATCATTTATCTTTAGTGCCCTTAAAAAACGAGGCTAGTAAATAATAAAAAAAGCGTCTAAAGCGGATATCCGTTTTAGACGCTTTTTTAATCTTCTTCTACTTCATCGTAACCATATATATTACGATATAATGCAACTGTTTTTATTGTGTGGTTGTCTGTTTCTAATACGACCCATTTATCTTCTGTTGTATCTACCGCATCGCCCTCTTCTAGTTCAGGGCTAATATTTTGTAACCATCCACCAATCGTGTCGATATCTTCACTATTTTCAAATTCGATACCAAACATTTCTTCTAAGTCTGAAAGCAACATTCTTCCATTTATATGATAAACATTGCTTTCATGCTCAACTTTAATGATTTCTGGCTCTTCATCTTCATCGAATTCGTCACGAATTTCACCAACGATTTCTTCTAGTATGTCTTCCATTGTCATCATACCAGCGGTTCCACCGTACTCATCGATGACGAGTGCGATATGGACACGTTCACGTTGCATTTTAATTAAGGCATCTGATATGTGTGAAACTTCGGTAATTACTGGAAGTTCATGAATATAGTCTTCAATATCGTGATCCTCACCAGATAAATGTTGTGTGAAATATTCTCTCACATTTATAAATCCAATAATCTGGTCTTTGTCACCAGACTCGTCAGTAACTGGATAACGCGTATAACTATATTCGTTTACCGCTTCTAATACACTATCTAAAGTAATTGGTTGTTGTAGAGAAACCATTTGAGTTCTTGGAACCATAATATCTTTAGCGGTTCTTTCATCAAATGAAAATATATTTTTCATGTACGCAAGTTCTGTTAAGTTAATTTCTCCACTTTTATAACTTTGTGTCATGATAATTTTCAATTCTTCTTCTGAGTGTGCATGTTCTGTCGATAAATCTTTAATACCGATAAGTCGTACGAGTGCACGTGCACTACCATTCATTGACCATATAAATGGTTTCATAATTGCTCCGAAAATATATAATGGTCTTGAAAAAATTAACGTCATTTTTTCAGCATATTGAATTGCGACTGTCTTAGGTGCAAGTTCACCAATCACAACGTGAATGAACGTCACTATAGTAAACGCAACGATAAAACTCACTACCGTCATATATTCTGCAGGTATATGAATTAAATTAAATAATGGATTTAAAAGTATTGAGAATGTTGATTCACCAATCCAACCAAGTCCAAGCGCTGTAATTGTAATTCCCAATTGACATGCTGATAAATAATAATCGAGATGTAAAATCATATGTTTTACAAGCTCTGCCTTTTTATTACCTTCGTCGATATATTGATCAATTTTAGATAGTCTTGCTTTAACAAATGCAAATTCAGATCCTACAAACATCATCGTTAGTAAAATAAGTAGGACAAATATAAATAAATTTAAGATTGTGGTCGTAGCCAATACGTTCCCGAACTTCGGGTTCACCTCCATAGTATAACTATAGAAAAATAAGTCTCTTTACTTTTTTCAATATAGTATTGATATTTTACCATATCCCTTTAATTTTGAATATAATTATACAATTATTGTTGAAGAAAACCTTGCTGAATAAGTGCTACTTTTGACGTCTTACTTTTTAAGCCTTCACGCGTCACTGTTTCTATAATTTCTCCATCTTTTAAATAGTGAATATAATCAAACGATTCTAAATGACTAAAGTCATGTGTGACAACAATTAGCGTTTCTTTTTTTAAAATTAATTGCCACATTTTTTCTCTTAATTTCTCATTTAAATGTGCGGTTGGCTCATCCATTATCCATGTGCTTTTATGTTCTAAAGACATTCGGATTGCGTGCAGTCGTTTTCTTTCACCGGCTGAAATTTGTGCGCTTGAAAATATATAATCGTCTAATTTTAATGATTTCAGTTCAAAGTATTCAAGATAGTCGTTTAACGTATGATGGTCGACATCATTTTTACCAAACATCGTTAAATTATCTTCGAGTGTGCCATTATAAAAATCTAAAAATTGTGGCATGACACTGGAATCTTTTGTAATCAGTTGGTGAAGTAGTGTAGACTTTCCTGATCCACTTGGTCCAATAATAACGTGCTTTTCACCTTCATTTATATTTAACGTCACGTTTTTTAGTACGTCACGTTTTGAATTTTCATATCGATACGTTAAGTTTTCAACCGCTAAATTGTTATTAAATATTTCTTTACTTTCAGTACTTGCTTCTAGCATATTTACAGTATTTCTTACACGTTGAACTTCACTTATCGGCTGCATAACAGGGATAAGTACTTCTACAACGTTTATAAAAATAAGAATAATCATCGGAAGAAGAAGTACATCGTTCGTATACATAATAATAAGTGCAATACCAATAATCTGTAGAATCTGTGCGTACATCTTGATATAACTTACAGCATCTTGTCGACTTTTATTTAATTTCGCATGTTCCTCAATTAACGCTTTAATTTTGTTTCTTTTTTCTTCGACTTCTTTATTGATAAAGAGATCTGAATATCCGTAAATCAAACCGTAAATATTTAAATATAATTCAGACTCTGTGCTTTCTTTTTCATCATAAAGCTTAGTACTTCTACGCTTAAATAAAACTGGGATAAAAAGTAATACAAATAACGAAAATAAACTGAGGATAATCAGTAATTTTATATCGATATATAGTGACAACAGAGTAATAATCAGTGCGATTGTAATCGCAGTAATGATTGGGTAGATCATACGAATATAGTAGTTTTCAATCTCATCAAAGTATTGATTCAGTTTTTCAATTAAACGAACGTCTCTCATATTGTTTCTACGTGTTAACGTTTCTCTTAAAAATCCAACACGGAGGCGGTTAATCATTTGAAACGTCGCTTCATGCGAGTAAAGTCTCTCGAAATATTTAAATACACCTTTAGACATACCACTTAATTTGATGATGACGATAATTAAAATAATCGTAATAAGTGGTGGGTTAAAATAACTCAGGCTTATCATGTAACCACTTAAACCAAAAATTAAAACGCCAACAAGTCCACTTAGTACTCCGAGGATAATGCTGAAAAACACTTTTAATTGTTCATTTTTTAAGAAGTTCATGCACTCACCTCTAGCGTTTCATTTTTCATTTTGATATGTGTATCTGCGATATCTAATAATTTTTCTTTATGAACGACGGCGATAATTAAATGATTGTTCTTTAATTCTTTTAAATGCTCTAACACGACTCTTTCTGTTTCTTCATCTAAAAATTCTGTCGGTTCGTCCATTAAAATAATTTTAGGTTTTAACAGTAACACTCTCGCAAGTTTTAAACGAACGATTTCTCCACCACTTAATGGCACATTATTATTTACAATTAGCGTATTTAACCCGTCATCTAGCGACATAATACTCGTATATAAGTTTAAATCTTTGAGTACTTCGTTAATTGTCTCATCATCTACATTTTCAAAGTATTGTTTAAACGTAATATCTGAAAGATATAGATCGTCTGAAATGTAACCAAAATCATCATGTGGGATTATAATTTCACCAGACTCTACAGGTTTTAAGCCCCCGATTGAATTTAAAAGTGTTGTCTTTCCGACACCGGATTTTCCAGTAATCGCGATAAGACCTGTATCATTAAAATTTAATGTCGTATTTTTTAATAACTCTCGGTCTGTTTTTAATGTAATATTTTTAAGTTGAAGAATATCTCCGAAAGTACGATATTCTCTCGCTTTCGGCTTTATACTCTCGTTAAACTTTTCTAAATGACCATCCGCGAGTTTTCCGTTATGAAATTCTGTACCCATCACTTTTAATGACGCGTAAAATTCTGGCGCCATCAGTAAAACAAAGAAACTTTGGTAAAACGTTATATTTTCAAAAATAATAATTCTAAGACCGACTTCTAAAGCCGTAAGTCCAATACCTAAAATCGTTATAAATTCTAACATTAAAGTCGATTGGAATGCGTATTTTAAAATGTGCATCGTCGTCGTTAAAAAATTTTCATTGCTTGTTTCAAGTGTATCGTTCGCTTCTTTTTCAGCATTTGTAAACTTCACTGTATCTTTACCACGTACTAAATTTAAAAATAGCGTTCCCATCTCATCGAACTCTGTCGCTTGAGTGAGTGCTTCATCTTCAGTTTTAAGGCCGACTAATATATAAAATAGTGGTATAAAAGGCGCAGTAGTTAGTAAAATAATTGCAGCAATTGGTTCAATGAAAAATAACACCGCAATTATTAAAACGACTTTTGTCGTCGTTAAAACAACTGTCGGTATAAAGCTCATTTGATATGGGCGATATTTTTCTAAATGTACAAATAACGCGTTTAATATCGATTCACTCTCTCGTTTAGAGTTAACGTCAATACTATCTAATAGCTGATATGCTTTTTCAGTAACTATTGTACTCGCCACTTGCCCCGAGTATTTGTTGTACATAAAAGTCACAAGTACAAAGAGTAAAAAGTAAACGACCATTAATATTAAAGAGTTACTGACATCTGTTTTAAATATAATTAGCCTTTCGAGTAATTTAGATAGTTCGTGACCAAATAATATATAAAATAATGCGATGAATACCGATATTAACGTATACTTTACTAAATACATTTTATCAATATCTAATTTCAACACTCCACCTCCATTAAAAAAACGTGGGAGATCATTTCTCCCACGCTTATTATCCCCCGATATAGCTCATGTTAATTTTGTTACGTGCTTTTCTTTCTTCTTCGGTAATTTTATGACGAATTGCTGAGTACTGATCATCGCGCTTATTCCATACGCCCATCAGTACGTCTTCTAAATCTTCATCAGAAATACCGCTACGTAGAAGCGACTTAATATCAAATCCTTCAGTTGCAAATAGACATCCGTAAAATTTACCATCTGCAGAAAGTCTTGCACGTGTACAAGATGAACAGAAGTTTTCAGACACACTCGTAATAAAACCTAAGTGTGAATCTGTATCTCTATGTTTATAGACTTTTGCTACTTCTCCAAAATACGCTGGCTCTAACGGGTCGAGCGTGAACTCTTCACGTAACATATCTAAAATTTCTTCTTTAGATACTACTTTTTCAAAGTTCCAACCGTTATCATTACCAACGTCCATAAATTCAATAAAACGTAGCGTTACTGGTGTATCTTTAAAATGACGCGCCATCGGTACAATTTGATGGTCATTTAACCCCTTTTGAACGACCATGTTCACTTTAATATCGTACCCAAGAGAAATTGCATAATCGATATTTTCTAAAATTCTCGATGTACCGATTCCTCGGTCGTTAATTTGACCGAATAGTTCGCTGTCTAAAGCATCTAACGATATATTTAAACGTTTTAGTCCCGCATCATATAGCTTTTTACCATGCTTTTTAAGCAGTAGTGCATTGGTCGTCATTCCGATATCTTCGATACCTGGAATGTCATTTAATTTTTCGATTAATTTATATAAATCTTTACGCATGAGTGGTTCTCCACCAGTAATACGTAATTTTTTAACACCTAAGTCTGCATATACGCGAGCAAGTCTTTCAATTTCTTCGAAAGATAACAAATGCTCTTGTGGTAAGAAAGCATAATCGTCACCAAAAATTTCTTTTGGCATACAGTACTGACATCTAAATTGACATTTATCTGTCACTGAAATACGGAGATCTCGAAGCGGTCGACCAAATTTGTCAGTCACTTGTTTCATATATATCCTCCTCTAGAGAATATCCGTTTTACGATTGATGTTTTGAAACATCGATTCAGTAAATCCATATTCTTTAATGTTTAACGCAACATAGTCTTGGTGTTTTAAAAACTGACGGATACTCAGCTTTTTACTTTCGAGTTGCTGTTTTAAATCTTCAACGATCGTTTCACCGTGATAGACTCCAACTAACGGATGGAGTTGTTCACCTTCAGTAATAACAATTTTTCCTGTTTCAATCGCAGTATCGACGAGTATTTTTAACCATTCACTCGGTATATACGGTGTATCTGTTGAAACAACTACGACGTAATCGTTTTTATACTCTTTAAGTAATGCATATATACCGCCGAGTGGTCCGTGATCTTCAAATTCACTATCGTCGACAATCGTTTTAAACGGATGAAATTTATCTTTAAGTCTTAAATTTGTGTTGACAACGATTGTATCACAGACAGTACTATTCTTTAAACGATTCACAACGTGCATATACATCGGTGTATCGTTTAACTCATATAATGACTTATCTGTACCAAAACGCGTTGAATTTCCACCTGCTAAGACTGCACCGATAACCATTTAACCACCACTCACTGGTGGAATTAGCGCGACGATGTCGGTTTCTTTAATGACTGAATCATCTGTTTCAAACGATTCGTTGACTGCAACCTGGAAGACTTCACCGTCTAATTCTGGATAATCAATATATATACGGTCCTTTAATTCTTTAACCGTAATCGTATCTTGAACCGGCAATTCGATATGATCATCGCCAATTTTTTCTTTAATGCCTGCAAATACTTTAATTTTCACTTCTATCCACCTCCACACTTGAATGATAATGTCTTGAGTCACCAATCCACTCTTCGCCGTCTTCCCAAATTTCTTTTTTCCATATTGGAACAATTTCTTTTAGTCTGTCGACAGCATACATATTCGCGCGGTATGCGTTATGTCGGTGTGGTGCAGACGTTAAAATAACGACTGCGATTTCAGTCGCATCGAGTTTCCCGATACGGTGAGCGATACTCGTTTTAACGCCTGGCCATTTTTCGCTAATTTCATCAGCAATTTGTGCGAGCATTTTTTCGGCCATCGGAATGTACGCCTCATACTCTAAGTACACTGTTCGAGTGCCTTGTGTCCATTCACGAACGTGACCAGTAAATGTCACAACACCGCCTTGATGTTCATCGAGAACATACTGCTGATATTTAACGATATCTATTGGTTCAGTTACTATTTCGAACTGCTTCATTTATCTATACTCCAACCTTCAAACCATTGTAATATCGCATCTTTTTCAGATGCTACATTATAGTAGTTTACCACATTCGTTAGGCTTAAATCTCTTATGTCGCCTTTTTCACCAGTGAATGAATGTGTAAGTACAATCTTTTCATAGTCTTCGTTTTTATATCCTTCAATTAAGACTACATCGACTTTATCGTTAAGTGTTTTAATTTGATCATTTAAATTCGGTCTTCTATGTTCATGTTGAATGATATAGTTCGGTGTATTCATAATTGTAAATTCACTATAACGACTAAATTTTCCAGTGTCAGTCGTATCATCGATATCGACGTGATGATGTTTAATGACAGCAGCTTTTAAATTTAATGACTTCAAAATTTTTAAAAATTCTACGATTAGAGTTGTTTTTCCTGTGTCTTTATATCCGACGACTTGTAGAATTTTCATTGTTTCACTTGAAAATGAGAAACGCCACTCGTTACGTCTGTCATCATCACTTGTACTTCATCTCCCGCTTCAAATCCACGAGTACCACCTGGTAAGACGATTACTCCGTTACTTTTTGCAATTGAAGTAACTGCGTTCGACTTATTAAATCCTGCAGGTTTAGAAATGACTGTACCATCAATAAAGTCAATTTCAGCACGGATGAAACGTGTAAATGGATTTGCTTTTTTAAAGTCTTCACCGAGCTTTGCATTGATAAACGGTGCAAATGCACGTGTAGAACCTTGCATGAGTAAAATCGCAGGACGTGCGAACAATTCAAAACCTGAATAACATGCGGACGGATTACCACTTAAGCCGAATAAGAATTTGCCTTGTGCTCTCGCTACTGTTGTTACACTTCCTGGACGCATAGCGACTTTGTTAAATAGAACTTCCGCGCCAAGTTTGTCATACACTTTTGGAAGTAAGTCGTAATCTCCAACAGACACACCGCCTGTTGTAATCACTGCGTCGACTTCATTAAACATCTTTTCAATTTTTTCAAGTAACGTTTCTAAATTATCTTCTTCAAGGTTATAACGTTTTGCGTGTACACCGATTCTTTCTAGCTGCGCCATAATCATCGGTGTGTTAGAGTTTCTAATTTTACCGCGCTCTAATTCATCAGATACTTCAAGTAACTCACTACCTGTAGATAACACACCTACAACCGGTACGCGGTACACTTTAACTTCAGCGTAACCAAATGTTGCGAGTGTTGCGACAGTACCTGGGTTAATTTGACTCCCTTTATGAAGAATGACTTCACCTTTTTCACATTCCTCACCTTCTATTGCAACGTTATCGTACGGCTCGAATGTTTTACGTAACGTAAACGTATCTTCAGTAACGTTTGCTTGCTCGAACATTACTACAGTGTCTGCAGATTTTGGCAACTCTGCACCTGTCATAATACGGAATGCTTCATATTCTTTTAGTTCATAATCACTCATACTACCTGCAGGTACTTCTTCAACTACTTTAAATTCCGCACCTTTTGCTGAATCTTGACTACGAATCGCGAAACCATCCATCGCAGAACGTGTAAATAAAGGTACGTTGTGCGTTGCTGTTAAATCTTCTGCAAGATAACGATTGTAACTATCTTCAAGTTTAACCGTTTCAACATCTATATGTGATACATTTTCTACTACTTTACTTACCGCATCAAATACTGAAATCGGTTGTCTATTTAAAGTCACTAAAACCTCTCCTTTTGATATAATGAACGTAATACTTATGAACTATTATACAAAAAGAGGGGTTTTTATGTCTAAGTTTACTCACTTTAACGAAGAAGGACGCGCGAAAATGGTTGATGTATCAGAAAAGAATGTCTCGTCACGCGTTGCAACTGCAGAAAGTATTATCGAAGTTAGTAAAGATATATATGAAGGAATCATCAACGAAAAGATGAAAAAAGGTGACGTATTAGCCGTCGCACAAGTCGCTGGCATTATGGCAGCAAAAAACACGCATCAAATCATCCCAATGTGTCATCCGCTTCAACTTTCAGGTATTGATATCTCGTTTAATTGGGATACTGATGACGGTTATAAATTACACATTAAAGCGACGGTAAAAGTCAAGGGACAAACCGGTGTAGAAATGGAAGCCTTGACAGCTGCAAGTGCTGCGGCACTTACAGTGTACGACATGTGTAAAGCACTCGATAAAGGTATGATTATTAGAGAAACAAAACTGTTAAGTAAATCTGGTGGGAAATCAGGAGATTACTTTATCTAAATATAATTTTAAACCCGAGAAATGTTTTATTTAACACTTTTTCTCGGGTTTTGTTCATTATATTGATTTATTTAACATATATTTTAGAAAGATGACGATTTTTGTTAAATATAATTTTTTATTGAACATATTTCAGTATTACCGTGCGAATTTTGTTAAATAAAGCTTTTTATCTAACAAATAAAGGTCCTTCAGCCTCAATTTTGTTAAATAAACTTTTCCAACTCAATTAAAACACCCGAATAGCAAAAGTCACTATTCGGGCTTATTTTTAATTTTCTTTATTTAATTCAAATACTAAATGATTTAACTCTGGAACGATAAGCTTATCCATTCCTAATTTTACCGCACCTGTTGAGCCAGGTAGACTGACGATAAGTTGATTATCGTGTGTCCCCATAGCTGCGCGAGATAAAAGGCTTCTTGATCCGATGTCTTCTGTATACGACAGCATTCTAAATAACTCACCGAATCCTTCGACTTCTTTATCAAATAACTCACTTACCGCTTCAATTGTAACATCTCGTTTAGCAATTCCTGTACCACCTGTTGTGATCACGACGTCTAAACCTTTTTCCAGTAGCTCTTTTACTGCTTCACGGATATTGTCTTTATCGTCTGTCACGATTAAGTGATTCTCATCTTCAACAACTGCGTTTAGGTCACCGAGTTTTTCGATGACGAGTTTTCCACCTTTGTCAGTTTCTTTTGTACGCGTATCACTGACTGTGATCACACCGACGGCAATATCTCTATCGATTTTTTCTACAATACTCATAAAATCTCTCCTATCCAAATAATTGTGCGACAATCGTGCGTGCTTTATCTTCTTTATTTAAACCGTGTATTAACATGCGCCCATTTTTAAAGACAACAATTCGGTAATCATCATAATAGAATTCGATGAAGTACGGTGTTTCTTTGAAATCTCCGAGACGTTTTGCCGTTTGAAGTGCAAGATCATACGTAATATTATCGTCGTAAATTTGAACAGTGTCTCTACCACATAGACTTAGTGCTTGGTGATTATCGTTATATGACGGGTAGTTTTCATGGACACACGTTTCACAGTCTTTATTTTTAATATTATCAAATGCGATACGACTATGCTCGCCTGACCATAAGTCACCAAACGTCATATAGTGCTTATTAAATGATTCACCGACAAGTAGTTGAATTGCGGTTGTGACTTGTATTGATACTGCTGTATGGACAGCTGGTGAAATCACACCTGCTGTGTCACACGTTAACGTATTCGATGGAAGCACCGGCATTATGCATCTATAGCACGGCGAATCCTTAGTAAATGGTGCGCTAACGTAAGATGATTCTATAACAGCTGCGTGTACCCACGGGATTTCGTGTTTATAAGACACATCATTAATTAATAGTCTCGTTTCAAAGTTATCTGTACCATCTAAAATTAAATCAACGTCATGTTCTTTGACTAGCGACTCTAAAAAGAGTGCGTCCACATGGTTAACGTGTACTTCAATATCAAGGTCCTCACGTATTTCTTTTAAATGCTCATAAGCAGCTATTGCTTTAGGCTTTTGATCGTCAACATCTTTTTCAGTGTAAAGTGTTTGACGCTGTAAGTTAGAAAGTTCAACGTAATCTCTGTCGATTAAAATGAGTTTCCCAATACCTAGACGGGTAAGCATCTCACTAGACACTGATCCTAACGCTCCAACACCAACAATAAGGACTGTACTATCCAGCAGCTTTTGTTGACCATCTTCACCAATATTTTTATATAAAATTTGTCGACTATAACGTTCAATATTCATAATTTCACCTTGAGTTTAATCATCTAAATTAGAATACCATATTTTATAAGGTACGATGAGCGTTCTGCTTTGTAAAGAATATGTAAATATTAAGATAATTTTCTTAAACATGATAAAATAACTTACAAATATATGTATCGATATTCAGGAGGTTATTATGCATAAAATTCTCGTTGTAGACGATGAAACGTCTATCGTAACATTGCTAAAATTTAATTTAGAACAAAATGGTTTTGAAGTCATTACGGCAAGTGACGGATTAGAAGCGATTGAACAAGTGAAAAAGGAATCACCAGACGTCATCGTATTAGATTTAATGCTTCCGAAAATGGATGGTATGGACGTTGCAAGATCACTTCGCCTCGATAAGATTCATACGCCAATTTTAATGCTTACAGCAAAAGACGACGAACTCGATAAAATTCTCGGCTTAGAAATTGGCGCTGACGATTATATGACAAAACCTTTTAGTCCACGAGAAGTCGTTGCAAGAGTCCGTGCAATTTTAAGACGTATCAATCTTGAGTCACATACAGAAGAAGTCGACGAGACGATTCAAATTGGCGAGTTAACTCTCGATTTAACCAACTACTCCGTCTATAAAAACGATAAAAAAATCGAACTTACAAAAAAAGAGTACGAGCTATTAGTTTATCTTGCTAAAAATAATCAACGTGTACTTTCTAGAGATCAGTTATTAAATGGTATTTGGAATTTTGATTTTGACGGAGACACTCGTATTGTCGACGTTCATATTGGTAAGTTAAGAGAAAAAATCGAAGATAATCCTAAATCACCAAAGTACATTCATACAGTGAGAGGCTTCGGTTATAAGATGGAATACTCCGATGAATAAGTTATGGATTAGAATTACTGTTTCGTTTTTCATCATTTCAATTGTTGGATTATGTATTATGTTTTTCTTTGTAGAAAACGTGAACCGAACGACGTATGAATCACTATCCAGCCAACGCTTAAAAGAAGATAGCGAACTCGTTTCAAGTTTAATTGAAAATGATACGATTGATTTAAATTATAAAAGTATACAACCATGGATCGAAAGTTTAAAACTTTCAGATTCAAACCGCTACACGATAATCAATCGTACTGGTCAAGTCATTTACGATAGCGAAGCGAACTCATTACATATGGAGAACCACCTAGATCGTCCGGAAGTTCGGTCAGCGTTAAAAAATGAATCGGTGAGTGAATCATTCCTTCGGGAAAGTGACACTGAAAAAGTCAATATGATGTATATCGCTTCACCAATTCAGTCAGATGGGGAAATCGTTGGTTTCGTTAGAGTTTCAACAGCGCTAAAAACAATTGAAGCAGTAACGAATAAAATCTGGGTATCCTTACTTGTCGTATTTACTTTAATTTTAGTTGCAACACTAATTTCAGCTGCACTACTTTCATATAAAATTACACAACCCATTCAAAAGATTAATGACGCCACTAAACGTTTAGAAGAAAAAGATTATAGTGCACGTATTAACGAGCCTTTCCCCGCTGAATTAAATACGCTAAGTGAATCGATTAATTCACTTGCTGGGAGTTTAAACGAATACGTGACAGAAATTGTAGACCAATCTAAACAGCTGGAGAGTATTTTATCGAATTTAATTACAGGTGTAATACTCATAAACCCTGAAGGTAAGATCGTCGTTGCGAATGAAGCAGCACTAAATTTAACTAGTCTGACGCGCGAAAACGTTATTGATAGTGACTACCGCGAAAGTTTAGTGCCATTAAATATTTTAAGAGATATTCGCCACGTCTATAAATACGATAAAATCATCAACCATGACGTTTACTTATATACACCTGAAGAAACAGTATTAAATTTTTACGCAGCGCCTTATTACGGTCAACGATGGGAAAGACGTGGAGTCATTGTCGCGCTTCATAATATTAGTGACATTAAACGATTAGAAAATGTCCGCCGTGACTTTGTCGCAAATGTTTCACACGAATTAAAAACACCAATTACGTCAATAAAAGGGTTCGCAGAAACGTTAATTGAAAATGATGAATTGCCAAAAGAAGTCGAAAAGGAATTTTTACAAATTATTTTTGACGAAAGTGTACGGTTAAATGCACTAATTGCCGATATTTTAAATTTATCTAAAATAGAGAAACAACAAATTAAATTAAACGAAACGAATTTCGATTTAACCGAACTCGTCTATACGACCGTTCGACCAATGAAACGATTATTTAAAGATAAACAATTAAATCTTACGTTACCTGAAAAATCTGAGCACATACTTTTTGCAGATAAAGAAAGAGTTGGACAAATACTCATAAACTTACTATCAAATGCCGTCAATTATACTCAAGATGGTGATGATGTTGAAGTTCGAATCGAAGAAACTGAAGAATTCATGAAACTCATCGTCCACGATACTGGTGCTGGAATTCCTGAAGAAAGTATCGATAGATTATTCGAAAGATTTTACAGAGTCGATACCGCGAGAAGTAAAAAAGACGGTGGCACTGGTTTAGGATTAGCGATTGTTAAGCACCTTGTCGAACTGCATGGCGGAACAATAGCTGTAGACAGTATTGAAGGAGAACACACAACGTTTACAGTTACGTTTGAGAAGTAAATAAAATAATGTTGATACAAAAAACTCGCCTAATGGCGAGTTTTTTTATTGTCTTCTGATTAAGTTTTCTAGCGTAATCATTTCAGTTACTTGCTTTTCCAAACGCTCGAGTCGTTTGTAAACAAAGCTAACTTCACTATTCGTGTTATCAGAATTGTAGTCATTTGTGAGTCGTTTAACTTTGTATAACGCGTCGATAATTTCAACTTCTTTTTTCTGTAAATCTGCGTCATACACGTCACTCGGTTTTCTTTCCTCAATGAGTGGATGTACTGTATCTTCTAATAAATTAACGTACTCTTCAATTTTTTCTTTTAACTGATCATACGCTTGGTGGACGTTCTCATCTTTAAGGATTTTATCTGACACTTTTTTAATATACTCATGAAGTACAGGAAGTTCATCTTTAAAATCTTCGATGTAACGGTCAGTTACTGTTTTTGATAAATCTTGTGGTGTATGGTTGACGTAATTTGTCACTGCCTCATCTTCTATAAATGATTTTAAGTCGTTCACGAGTGCATCATTTTCTAAATCCGCTTTATTCGCAATGTCCTCTACTGTTAAGTTTTCATTTACAACAAATTCTAATGACAGTGGTCTTAAAACCTCACCAATATTTGGATAATCTATAAATAATTTTTGTACTTTCGTGTTTTTGTCTAGCGCCATGTTGATCGCCTCCTAATTATTACTTCTTATATTGCCGTTTATGTGTAATTTCAAACACACAGTTTCATGTAAATCGTTTACGGGTAAGTTATAATAATAAGTAAACAGTGTAACGGAGGTTTAAAAAATTATGAAAGATAAGATTAGAATGGCAGCGACAGTGCTCCCTGTCCTACTCGTCCCATTAATTAAAAACAGAAAAGAAGTTAAAAAACATCCTGACGTAAAAAAACTCGCTAAAAACTCAAATATTTTATATGATAAAGTAAAAGATAAAGCTCAAGTCGTTACTGAAGTTGGTGCAACAGGTTATAACGAAACCCGCGACTTTATTTCATCAAAATATCAGAATTCTAAACAAAAACATGCGTATAATAAACAAATTAAAGATTACAACAAACTACAAAAAGAACTTGAAAAATTAGAAGCTGATTTTGAAAAAGATAAAGACGCACATCGTAACGCGCGTTTAGAAAAAGAAGCAGGCGTTTCTACACCAAGTAACGAAGAGTTAGAGTCACGCATGCAAGTTTCGAAAGGAAGTCAAAAATTGAACATTCAAAAACCAGATACTAAAAACGTACGTGAATTAAACGAGAGATTCGTTGAAGGTACAGAGTATGAAGAAAGCTATGAACCCGGTAGTCTTCACCGAAAACATAAAGATGCTTTAGATCCTAAAAGTGCACGTCTTCGTGAAGAGAGTAAAGATCTAAAAGAAAAAAGAGAAGCTTCAAGAGACGAATCATTATTCGGTAAACATCGCCGTGAAAACGAACGTCACATTCAAAATATCGGCAGAAAAACTGGTTACGGCGAAGCGTATCAAAAATCTGATTCACTTCGAGAATTCCAAGACTGGAAGGAAAAGCATAACAACTAATGAAAATTAATAGAGTTTCTGTTTTTTGTGGTGCACGTTTAGGTAACAGTAATCAGTTTAAAGAAGACGCATATCGCCTCGGTGAAATTCTCGCTAAAGAAGAAGTAGAACTCATCTATGGTGGTGGAGGCCTTGGTTTAATGGGCGCAACTGCAGACGGCGCGCTAGATGCTGGCGGTGATGTGACAGGTATTATACCAACCGTCTTAGTCGATAAAGAAATGGCGCATCCGCGTGTTAAAAATATGAAAGTCGTCGACACGATGAGTATTCGTAAAGATATGCTCATCGACGAAGCAGATGCAATCATTGTATTACCAGGTGGAGCTGGAACAATGGAAGAATTTTTCCAAGTGTTCGTTTCCGGACAAATTGGGTTTCAGCAAAAACCGATTGCCCTTGTCAATACAGACGGTTATTATGACTCATTATTTGAGTTATTTGAGACATTTATTGAAAATGACTTTTTAGAAAGAAGATTTTTAGATCTTATTATGAAAGTCGATTCTGTTGATGACGTTATTAATCAATTAAAATCATACAGACCTGTTGAAGGGCGTACGAGAGAAGATATAGAAAGCGGACATCGTGATTAATTTCAGATGTCCGCTTTTAAATTTCTTTTTTAAATATTAAGCTTGGTGCTTTTCTATGGCCTTCTATAAAATATGGATCGATATATTCATAGAATTTTTCCATTCCAATTTTATCAATTACATTAAGCGCTGGTAAATTCTTTTTTGAAACAAACGCATACACTTCTTTAATATCTGTTTTTTTACGAACAAATTTTAAAATAGCATTTGCTGCTTCTGTCGCTAACCCTTGATTCCAATGTTTTTTATCAAGTAAGATAAACAACTCCACTGCAGGGAATAAATCTTCAATTTCATCGAGATGTAAACATTCGTCATATTGCTTAATTCGAATTCCCGCAATACCAATCATTTCTTTAGTCGATTTTTTCTCGAGCGAAAATAATCCGAACCCTCTATCGCGTATACTACCTGACATTTCTTTAACGAGTGCTTCGACTTCGCTATTTGAAAACACGCTCGGAAAATACTGCATCGTATCCCGCTCTTGCATTATTTCTTTTAAACATTCAACATCAGAATGATTATAATCTCTAAACAATAAACGCTTTGTTTTTATATATGTCATTTCTCGTCTCGATGGTTATAATTAATCAGTTGAATGTCTAATTTTTTCTTGTGTAAATCATAATCAACGAGGTGTTTTTCTTTACTCACATTTGTCACGACACTTATAAAATCTTGTGAATCTTTAATATCAAAGTGTAAATAAAACGTGTCAAACGTATCTTCAGGCATTGGTTGCTGAGATACACTACGTTTAGATGCTAACTCATTAAAAATTACTTCATTTTGTACAACTGTACCGAGCTCTTGCTGTAATTCTTCTAAAGACATTTTTTCGTTTTCCATTAACACAAAATCACTTTCGTACATAACTATCTTCTCCTATTCTTTTTCCATCTGGTTTAATTCATCTTCTTTTGCTTTTACTTTTTGCTTTAAATCTTCATTGTCACTCTTTAATTCATTAATTTGACGTTCTAAATCTGTAATACTTTCTTCAAGCGCTTGTATGTCTTGTTCTTTTTGACTTGGACTACTACAAGCTGTAAGAACTACCGTACTAAGTAACACGATTAAGGCACGTTTCATATTATCACCTACATATATAGTAATTATATCACTTCACTTCAGCGATTAAAATTTACTTGAGTATAATTCCTTGATAAGAGATACTTAAACAAAGAGGTGCTATTTATGTTTGAATGGGTAAAACTCGGTGTCACAATTATATTTATTATTTTGATGGTCATCGTGTTTTTTAAAAAGAAAAATGTTTTAAATTGGTTAATTATATTATTAATTCTTCACTCGATAATTATATTTTCACTCCGATTTTTTATCGGTAACGAACCGCTCGTCGATTCTATTTTGAGTGTAGTCTACTTTGTAATTATAACGATTTTTGCAGTGTTGATCCTTAAAGCTTTAAAACTAAATGATGAATAAAAATAAAACGTCCCTAAGGGGACGTTTTTAAAATACAAAGACATCGAGTACGAACCATAAAATAATTAATGTGTACACGACTATTTTAAATAATGTTGTCGTTACGAAAGCTGCGAGACTACCAAGTGCTGCTTTTAATGCTTTCGACGCATCTTTATACATAAACATTTCTGTAATGAATACTAAAAATAACGGAACGAATATTACACCAAGTGGCGGATATATAAACATACCTAAAATTACACCGATGATTGCTGCCCACTCACCTTGAGTTGTACCACCGAGTTTTCCGACGTAGTATTTCGTAATGGCCATATCACTAATAAAGACGAGAATCGTAAATACTCCGAGTATTAACCAGAACATAATGCCTAGATTATCTCCAACGAAAAATGTGTAAATTAGAGCACCAATCCAGTACATAAGAATAGACGGGATGACCGGATATACTAGTCCAACATATCCCATTAAAAATGATAAAATAATTAAAATCCATAATATAGTTTCCACTTAGATTTCACCTACTCTCAATTGTGATTTTGTAAATGCAAATAATAATACTGAAGTAAACATTAATCCACTACTAAATAAAAATGCAGTGTTTACACTAAACATATCTGAAATTAAACCGCCAAGTAAATTCCCAAGTAACTGTCCAATAACCATACCATTCGCAAATAATGTTGACGCGTATCCTGGGAAGTCAGGTAATAAGTCTTGGAAATAACTAATACCAAGACCAAGTAATATAGCTAAGAAAAATGCGAGGACAACTTGGCCAACTAAAATGACTGTAAAACTTTGGAAAAGTCCGATTGACATAAAGAACAATCCACCTAATACTCCAGCAAACATTAATAAATGTTTCGTTTCAAATTTAGATGCGATCCAGCCAATTCCTATCATAAATGGTACTTCTAATCCGGCACAAAGTGACGCGAGGACTCCTACTTTTCCACGGTCTTCACCAAGAACTTCTGTCACGTATAGTGGCATATTGAGTAAATACCCCCACTGACCGACGTATAATAAAATAATCGCAATAAACGGTAAAATTAATACTGGTGCACTAATTAAACTTGGTGCTGATTTTTCATCTATCTGACTAATCGATACTTCACGGTCTACTTTTGTCGGCTTAATAAATAACGTTACAACAAAAACAACCATAAATATAACAACCGTACCAACAAATAATCCAGTAAAATCATATCTTGCAATTAATATCGATCCAATTAACGGACCAAATAGAAACCCAAAACTAAACATCGAACGAAGTACAGTATTTGCAAATATTTTTAAACGTGTATCGTTACTATTATTTTTATTAACAGATTCTCTTGCTGATGCATATAACTGTGGAAGTCCAGGCGCACCAAGAGAGAAAAATATAATATAACCGATGACTAAAATCACTGTATGATTTAAAACTAAAAATAGCGAGAACGTAATAATTTCCATGACAATTGCGATAAGTAATAAATACTTTCTATCAAATGATAATTGGTCACTAAATCGTCCGACAATTGTATTCACAACGAACGAACCTATCGCACCAGCAGCCATAAATATACCAAATTGAGTGACAGTTAAGCCGTGATTATCAGTCATATAAAGCACAAGGAATGGCGTTGTAATTGCAACTGCCATTCCGTATAAAATCATATTTACTAAAAATAGTTTATAGTTTTGTATTTTAAATAATTTTTTAAGCATATATATTCCTACTTATATTCGTCTTCTAATAATTTTAAAAAAGTTTTCACTTGAGGCAATTCTAGCATCTGGTTGTCATACGAAACATATGTAGACCTTAGTAAAGGAATATTATCCACTTCAACTTTTTCAGTATGAAACTGAGTTAAGTCCATCGTATCCGTAATAACACTCGGTAACACTGTCATCCCAACACCTTTTAAAAGCAATTCCCGACACGTAATAATCTGATCGACATAGAGCTGCGGGTTATACGGCTCATTAAAACGTGTCTCAAAAAATTGTTTCATCTGGTTAATATACCACGGATCTGCTTGAAATTCGATTAAAGGCTCATCTTCTAAATTACGGTTTTTCGGCGCGACTAAATAATGCTCGTCTGTAAATAATAACTCATTTTCTAAGTTTAAAATTTTATTTCCTCGAATAATCGCGAGGTGATATCTGTCGACGTTTTCAATAATTTTAGATGATGATCCAACTTCTAATTGTACGTTAACGTTCGGATACTCTTTTAAAAATTTACGTAAAAGATCTGGCATAATTAAATAACCGAGTAACGATGCGACTCCAATGGTTAATTTACCTTCCACCTGGTTTTTATTAATTAAAATATTTTCTTTTAAAAGCCCCTCTGTCTCAACTATTTGTTTCGCATGCTCAATAATTTTTTCACCCGCACTCGTTTTAATGAGTTCCTTTTTTGTACGGATAAAAATCTGCACTCCCCAGTAATTCTCAATCGTTTTTAAACGCTGAGAAACGGCAGGTTGAGAAATATACAGCTTTTCTGCTGCTTGACGTAATGTTTTTTCTTTGTCGAGCGTTACGAGTAGCTCATAATCATCAAATCTCATTGGTTTCTCTCCATTATTGCCTGATACATAAATTTTCCACGATTTACAACTTTGTCAAACTGAAATTGAATGAGATTTTCTAGATCATAGGCGATTTTATACGCAAAATCACGTTCTTCCGGTGTCATTTTACCTTGCTTTAGCGCTCGAATAACGTCGTCCTCGTCAACAATTTCACTTCGTCCATCTGGCAATGCGAGTACATCTAAATACATATCTTCACGCCTTGCGTGTCCAAGTTCTAGGGTATGTGACTTGTTGATGTCAAAATAGTATTGAAGTGGTTGATCATTATCATCAAACATAACAGTCAGACTAAAGTTTTCGTCTTCCCCCATCATCGTTATCCATTTATAGTTGTTGTCTACAACTTTAACTTTTTCTCCAACGATATTTATAACAAGTGGGTGGTATACCTTTTTAATATAAAAACAACCGATTAAGACATTTTGTCCATCGTATTTCGTTAAAATTTCCTCATAGTCGGAATGTTTAATTCGGCGCCAGTTCTTCTTATCTAAATACTTTGTCTTCATCGCCTCAACTCCTTCTATAAGTATACAAAATTTACTTTGTAAAAGTATACTATAACAAATTAAAAGAAGAACCTCTCGGTTCTTCTTAGTCTAAAACAATGCTCAGTTCTATATAAGGAATCACGTCATTGTCACTATATGGAATGTCTGCAAAGATATAAAGCGTGTTACCTTCCGAGTTAAAGTTAAAATCGTTGAATTCATTGATTTTTTCTGCTTTTTCGCTTTCATCTAATTCTTTGACATTATATTTTTTCTTAAATTCTTTATAAGATATTGTAGATAACTCTTCAAATAGTCTATGTTTATCGTCTACACCATTTAAATCAATTTCGACTAAAGAGTTGTAGTTATAGTCTTCAAAGCTAAATCCTTTATTTTTTAAGAACTGTTGTAGTGACGGGTTATATAACGTTGCTGCACCTGAATAGTTATTGTAATTGTCTGCACTATAAATATCTACATTAATTACCCCAGTTTCAGTAAAAATTGAATTCTTTTTACTAAATTCAGGCATCTTATTCTTATAATCCTTAGCAAACATTCTAAATTCTTTTAATGATATATCTTGATAACTAAAATTGTAGATGCCAATATTCATATTTTGTAAACTTTTCAGTTTATCTTCTTTAATTTTATATAAGAGATCTTTATCTTTTGTATATGATGGAATTTTACTGTTTAAAATCTCTTTACCGAGTTCACTATTTGCGTCAATTTGGTTATATTCTCTTGTGACGACTTTACCATTTTTTAGTAAGTAAGAAATGTTTACTGTATATAACGAATTATTCACATCTGCTTTTTGATTACTATCGATAATATCTTTATGAAGATTTCTGACATCTTTGATTGTTTCTTTGTCGTCATCAAACATATACTTACTATCTAGTACATCTAGATCTTCAATATGTGTATTGTTAATAGCTGTACCATTGTTGAAGTAAACACCTTCAATTTGAGACTCATCTGGTAAATATGAAACATAACGTCCCCAAAGAACAAAGAATCCGACAAAGAATACTACCATACTTACTATTGTAATGATGAGTTCTTTTTTTCTAAATTTTATACGGACAGTATCTTGCATAAACATTAACACAAATACGTAAGAAACTACTGCACTAAGTAAAATAATCATAAATGATAAATTTTTAATTTCTGGGAGTATAGATGAAATCGCACTGCTCAAGAATAACGTACCAAGTAACGTAAGTAATACAACCAATACGTAATAAATTATTGGGAAGTTAAATGGCTTATTCACACGTTCATTTTTTCTTACTTTATATAATACTAAAGCTAATATAAGCATCGCTATACCAATGACTGCCCATATTATCATTTTTCCTTTAGGAAAAGAGTACGACGTAAAAGTTTCAAATAAATACACCATTAAACTCGTTTCTCGCACGGGTTTAATGAGCTCTGAAAAACCGAATCTCGAATACACTGCAAGTCCATCAAAAAATGTTGAAGCATTAAATACAATACTTAACCATAATAAGAATGGTAAAAATAATAGTATTAAGATCATTTCAATATGGAGTGTAATTGAGTTAACAAACATACCTGCAAGCACACTTAAGAAAAACATTAATATTTGCGCGAATATCACAAATGATACCCATATAATAATGTGCTGAACTGAAAGTTCGAATGTTAAAACTGACTGTTCTAATAGTAAAATGACACTTGTAATGAGTGCTGGGGCAATAATCGCAATGATACCGACGAAAATACCACTGCTAAAAATCGTCGTGCGCTTAATTGGTAGACTATGAATATAATCGTTTGTTTCAGCTTTATTTTTAAAATTAAAGATACTTACCGCAAGCATCATCGCGTATACTAATCCAAATAAAAAATGTACCATCCCGTACCAAAATAGCGGATTAAAATTATACTCGCTTTCTCCTATAAAGGAACCAAATGACGCAATATAAAGCGGTAGTGGTAACGATAAGATTGTGAGTAAAAGATACCCAATTGTTAACCAAAATATTGAGTTTGTAAAATTTTTTAATAGTACCTTACTCAATAATGATGTCTTCGATTGCATAACCAATTTCCCCCATTTCGTAAGCGAACATTTCATCTAACGTTATCGGTAAGATATCGTACATTAATGGATTAAATTTAGATATTTTTTCCTCAATGTTTTCAATATCTCCTTCGATGATGCACGTAATCACTCTTCCTTGAACGGTGTGCTGAACGACGTTTAACGCTTTATAAAATGATTCGTCTGGTAGTTCTTTAAACGCAATTTGCAGTTTACAGTGTGTGTGTTTCATCTGATTAATATTATTTGTATACAAAATTTTACCGTTATGCATAATTGAGATTGCGTCACAAATGTTTTCCATTTCAAGTAAATTATGACTTGATAGAACGACTGTTAACCCGTAACTATCCATATCTTGTAAGATAATATTTTTAACTTGTCGTCTGACAATTGGATCTAACCCATCGAATGGTTCATCTAGGACTAAAACATCAGGTTTTGATGAGAAAGCAAGTATAAATGACGCTTGACGTCTCATCCCTTTTGACATTTCATTTAATGACTTTTTAGGGTCAATTTTAAAATGTTCATAAAGTGTTTTAAATCGTGTATCGCTCCAATTTTTGTAAATAGTTTTGTAATAATTTGCCATTTGTAAAAGTGAAAATCCACTAAAGAAAAACGGTGTATCACCAATAAATATCACCTTTTCTTTGACGCTGATATTTTCAAATACAGGAGCATCATTATAAAATACGTGTCCTTTATCTTCTTTATAAATACCTGTTAACACTTTTAACAGCGTTGTTTTACCCGCACCATTCGAACCAATTAAACCGTGTATTGTCCCACTTTTTACAAAAAGATCAACCGTGTCTAGCGCCTTTTCACGGTCAAAACTTTTACTTAACTGTACTGTTTTTATATCCATTAGTTCCCCTCCTTAATACGAGATTCAACCTCATCAATATATTTTTTTATATCTTCTTTAGATTCATTCATATGTAGAAGTTCTAAGACAATTTGGTTAAACTGACTGTAAAGATTTTCAACATACGCTTCACTTTGAATGTCATCATTTTCTTTTACGTAGCTCCCTTTACCTGGCAGAGAATATATATAACCTTGGTGTTCGAGTTCTCGATATGCTTTTTGAATTGTATTTGGATTCAATGTTAATTGCCGCGCAAGTTCTCTTACAGATGGCATTTTTTCATCTGGTAATAAAACTCGCTTAATAATCATTCTTTTAATATGATTGACGAGCTGTTCGTAAACGGGCGCTTCCTTGTTAAATCTTAAACTATACATCTGGCACCTCCACCCTTACTGTACTACTTATAATAATACGGATTTTCCTAAAAAATACAACTGTATCGCTTAAAATAATACAGTTATTTTTAAAATAAAAAAATAGAGGCTATTATACCTCTATTTGTTCGGATTATTTTTTATATTTTCTTCGAGTATTGAATCATTAATAATCATTTCCATTTGGTAAATTCTACTGACTAAACCATGTAGTGGCGCTTGTGTTAATGCATATAACGGCCATGGCAACGCAGGATCAAAATCATGTAATGCCATTATAAACGATGCTTCATCTTTTAATGCTCTAAACTCTAACCAACTACCTTGTTTTCTCAATAACTTGCCTCCAACGACGTCATATATAATCTGCCTTCTTGCTGTATTTGTTCTCTTTCTTAGTATAAGTAAAGGCATTGTCGATTGTTCAAGTGTAATACGTACTTCATCATCTTTTTCAGTAATTTTAAATATACCAAAAATAATCTCGTCAAGCCACTTAAAATAATACTTAGCGACACCTTCTAGCGTCCAATTTTTCGGTATTTCAGCACGCTGTGCGCTACGCATCGTTCGGTTGTTTGGGTTTTTATATTTTAAACTTTTACCGAGACGCTTCACTTTCGTATTTGTCGCTCTAACATTTAAATTATATGATGATAAAATACTTTTAACATCTTCGTGTTGGATTTCTTCTGAAATATAGATAATATCTTTGATATTTTCATTTTCAAGTGCTCGACCCACGTTATCTGCAATCAATTCAAAAAACGTATCGAATCTACCTTGTGTCATTTTGTTAAATCGCATAATCGGATCTTCAAAAAATATGACTAAGTCTTTACCTTTTACCGCTTCATTCATATCTTCTAAGTCGTACGGATTTAAATAAATCGGATGCACATTTTTTAGAGTATTATTTTTATAAGGACTCATAAATGCGTATACTTCGTTATCATCTTTTAACGTTTCATATAAGTGATAGCCAATATCTCCATAGATTCCCATGAGTAATATTTTTTTCATAATTACACCTCTGTAAAGTCAATACCCCTATCGAGTATTGAAAATACAATAAGTAATATTAAAAGTACGACCGCCATACCAAAAAATGGAATCGTAAATAGTTTTGTAAAATAACCTGCGAGTGTCGAACCGACCACTGAACCGATGGAGAAAAAGGCGTAAAATATACCGTTTGCTTTACCACGTTCATTTAATGACGTAAATTGTCCAATTAACTTATTCATTGATGGGAATACAAATGCATATCCAACACCATATACACCAAGTGCAATATATAAAACCGATAAGTTTTCAGCAAAGTGAATCGTTAACATCGCGAGTGATATAACGACTAATCCAATTTTAATTAAAATATTTGCCGTTACTTTGTTAAACATATTATTTAAAGGCGTTCCGAATACGATGATTGCTGTAATACCGAACACACTTAATAACATCCCTGTCACCCTATCATCTAAATCAAGTGACATTGTTTTAATTGGTAATGCAAAAGACAATGCCCCCATCGATGTCATTAATGAAAGTGAAGCAATATATGCAACCACTAGTGGGCGTCTTGTAATTAAAGTCTTCCACGACGTATCTTTATATTCTTTTCTAGATTGAGTAGTAGTACTTTCTTTAACCGCAACTAATGTTAATAGTAATCCAATAACGTAAACTATCGCGAGTACTAAGTACGTATTACTATAACCGTAAATACTCGATATAATACCGCTTGTTGCTGGACCAAATACGGCAGCTAACCCAATTGATACCCCAGTTAGCGCCATCGCTTTACCAATTGCTTCACGTCTAGATACATCCTGAACTAAACTAAACGCAGCTGGTGTGATCATCCCGCTTGTAAATCCATGCACGATACGAATTCCAAGTAAAAGTGCAATCGATGGAGATGTAACGTACGTACTTATAATTAAAACTTGTAAGAACATCCCTAAAACGAGCGTTCTCTTTCTTCCAAACCTATCTGAAGCATATCCCCCGATGACGTTACCTAACAAGTTTGTCACCGAATACGTAGCGACGACAATACTTGCCATAAATTCGCTCGCACCTAACTCAAGTGCGTAAGGCGTAACAATGGGAAATTGTACAAATAGGTCTAAGAAGCATATAACGATAATTACATATATTAACTTTCTCAAACTTAAACCTTCCCTACTTTAAAGTAATAGTTCTATTATATTAAAACTCATATATAATGTCATGAACCCCATATTACATTATAAAAAAATACACTTCTAATAGTAATTAGAAGTGTATTTTAATCGTTTAATTTTTATCTAACTTTTGTTCATATGCGTCGATAATACCAGCGATTGCACCGTCTCCAGTGATATTTGCTGCTGTACCAAAGCTATCTTGTGCCATGTATAATGCAATCATTAATGCAACTGCTGCATCGTTAAATCCTAAGTGTGATACTAAAATACCACTCGCAGCCATTACTGCCCCACCTGGAACTCCAGGTGCTGCAACCATTACGATACCTATAAGTAATACAAATCCGAGCATTTTTAATAATCCTGGTGTATCATATTCAGGTAATACTGTCATTACAGCTACTGAACATGATGTAATTGTAATTGCTGAACCGGATAAGTGAATGTTCGCACCGAGTGGAACGACAAAGTCAGCAATTTTTTCGCGTACACCCAATTCTTTTGTCTTTGGTAGTGTGACAGAAATTGTCGCTGCACTACTCATCGTACCGAGCGCTGTAACGTATGCTGGGAACATCGTTTTAATCATACTAAATGGATTCTTACCAAGCATAGATCCTGAAACTGTGTACTGAATTGTAATCCATACCCAGTGTAACGTTATCGCGATGAGTAACACGATACCAAATACTGATAATGTTTTAAATACTGTTCCTGCAGATGACATTCCTGCGAATACACCTGCGATATAGAATGGTAAAATTGTGATAATCACTTTTTCAATTAAAAATTCTACAATCTCTTTACCATCATGCACCCATTTTTTCATCGTTTCTGCTTTTATAATGTTAATTACAATACCTACAGAGAATGCTAAAACAAGTGCTGTTAAAATATCTAATGGCGGTGGGATGTCAAACTCTAATAGTCCTGTTAACTCAGAACCTTCTTCAGGTACCGATCCACCCTTAGTTACTATAGGCATTAAAAATCGTGCAACTGTATATGCAAGTAACCCTGCGATAACTGTTGAAATATATGCAACACCTAGCGTTGCACCGACAACTTTACCAGCTCCGGTTCCGATTGATGATACCCCATCTGCGATGAAGAAAAATATAATTAATGGAATTAAGAAGAAAATAAACGAACCAAGGATATCTTGCATCGTTATAAATAATCTTGTAACTACTTCCATAAAACTATGGAACGCTGTACCATCAGCAGTGTAAAAATAAATAGTACCTACAACGATACCGGCGATAATACCTGAGAACAACTTAGCAAGTAGCTTCAACTTTACCCCTCCTATTTAACACTTTTATTTTAAAACACTTTTTCGTAGGCAACATACCATTCATCTAAATTATTATGTAAGTTTAACTTTCCGCGGTATTCATAACCACGTTTTTCAAATAGACGTTGCATTGGAATGTTATTAAGATTTGTATCTGTATGAACGCCGAGATAACCTTTATGTTTAAAAAATGATTCGACCTCATCCATTAATTTAGAAGCAACACCTTTACCTTGTGCATTTGGATCTACGGCTGCTCTATGAAATGCAATACTATCTAAACGCGCAAGTTCCCAAGGGATATCATCATACTCGAATGCATGATTATCATCCGCGACGATAAACCCTAACACTGCATCATCTTCTTCATAGACAAACAAGTGATCATTCTTTATATCATTTAGAAGTACATCTCGTGATGGATAACTATCATCCCACTGATTGTTTCCGCTTTCTTTCATCAGTTTTACAACACTATCTTTTATTGACATCACCGTATCAATATCAGATAGTTGGCCTTTTCTTATACTCATAATAGACTTCCCTCGTTAAAATAAGTGCTTTAAAATAATCTTTATACATGATATTATACAGATATATATTTAAATTTAAAGACAATTTTGAAAAAGGGTGGTGCCTAAATGTTCAAGTACGATAAAGATACAAAACCTTACTATATCAAAAACTTTATCTTTTACATATTTACGTTCGTAGTTGTAGCAGCAATTTACTACTTTGCATTTTTACCCCCACTACTCGATGCAACGAGCGGGGAATTCTTTAGTGAGTTTGGTTTAAGACAATTTGTTGGAAGCCTTTTCTTCTTAATTTTAATTTTAATTCCATTCGGTTTAATTTACGGTGCATTTTACCACTTTAAAGGCTTCACTTCTAAAGATGTTAGAGCACACCAAAAATAAAACTAGCGCTTAGCGCTAGTTTTTTTATGCTTTATATGCAATGTCTTTACGATAGAAGAAATCTTTTTCGTCATACTTTACTTCGTTTAACGTTCTATATGCTTGATTTTTTGCGTCTTCAATTGTATTACCACGGCCAACCGCAAGTAATACACGTCCACCATTTGATTCATATATGTCATTTTCAAGATGTTTTAATGCACTGACGTAAATACCTTTCATTAAATCTTTTTTAATAACAATTTCTTTTGCTTTTTCATAATCTCCTGGATAACCTTCAGACGCTAAAATGACTCCTACTACGTATTCTTCTCTAAAATTGAGTGCTAAAGGTTCTTTTCTTTTCATACCTTCTAACATGTCGATAAAATCTGTTTCAAGTAAATCGAGAAGAATTTGTGCTTCTGGATCACCAAATCTTGCGTTATACTCGATTGTTTTAACACCGTCTGTTGTAATAATTGCGCCAAGATATAATACACCGAAGTAGTTTAATCCTTCTTCAACCATAGCATTTACTGTTGGACGAACAATTTTTTCAACCGCTTCTTCGATGATATTTTCTGAAATGTAATCCACCGGTGCATACGCACCCATTCCACCTGTGTTTGGACCTTCATCGTTATCAAACGCGCGTTTATGATCTTGAGCAATAATGTTAAACGGTGTAAATGTATCGCCGTTAACGAGTACCATTAGACTAAATTCATCGCCATCTAAAAATTCTTCAATAACGACTTCACCGTCAGTTTCCATTAATTCATCGAGTGCGTTTAATGCTTCATTTAAGTCTTGAGCGATGATAACGCCTTTGCCTGCAGCGAGTCCATCTTTTTTAATAACGGCTGGGAAGTTGCCATTTTCTAAATAACTTTTTGCTTGTTCTTTATCAGTAAACACTTCGTAACTGGCTGTTGGAATGTCATACTTTTTCATTAAATGTTTTGTAAATGACTTTGAAGACTCCATTTGGGCTTCTTTTTTTCGTGGGCCAAATACATTCAATTTAAATTTATCTTCAAGTGTATCTACAATTCCCTCTGATAACGGATCCTCTGGACCAACGACTACCCATTCGATATCATTTTCTTTACAAAATTCACCGATTTGATCGAACTCAGAAACTGGAATTCCCTCAACAAGTGTCGCTTCAGTCATACCGTCGTTACCTGGTAACGCAAATACTTCATTTACTTTTTCTGAACGATTCAATGCACGTACAATTGCGTGCTCTCGCCCGCCACTTCCAATAACTAAAGTATTCATAAATTATTCTCTCCTAATGTTTAAAGTGTCTCATACCAGTTGTTACCATCGTCATATCATGTGCGTCACAGTAATCAATAGACTCTTGGTCACGTTTAGATCCACCTGGTTGAATAATTGCATTAATTCCCGCTTCATGTGCAACTTGTACTGAGTCCGGCATCGGGAAGAATCCATCACTTGCCATAACAACCGTACCATCTAATTCTTTTGTCGCACGCTCAATCGCAATCTTTAAAGCACCTACTCTATTCATTTGACCTGCACCAATACCGACTGTACGATGTTCGTCAGCGAGTACAATTGCGTTTGATTTTACGTGTTTTACAACTTCTAACGCGAGTGTAAGTGCACGATACTCACTTTCTGTTGGCTCTTTTTTCGTCACGACTGTCACATCGTCCATATTTAACGGTGTATTATCTCTATCTTGAATTAGATATCCACCAGATACACTGACAATTTCTTCGTCGCCAGTTTGCTCGGTGAAGTCGATTTCTAATACACGTAAATTTTTCTTCTCTTGAAGTTTTTCAAGTGCTGCTGCTGTATATTTAGGCGCAATAATTACTTCTAAGAAAATTTTACTTAATGCTTCAGCTGTTTCTAAATCTACTTCTTTATTTAATGCGACAATCCCACCGAAAATAGATTGTGAGTCTGCTTCATACGCATTCATAAATGCATCGTGAATTGTATTTCCTACACCTACTCCACAAGGGTTCATATGTTTAACCGCAACCGCAACTGGTCCACTAAATTTACGCGCAAGTAAATACGCGCTGTCTGCGTCACGGAAGTTATTATATGATAACTCTTTTCCATTTAAAATTTTTGCATTTAAAATGGTATTTGATGCGCTTGTCGTACGGATGTAACGCGCGTTTTGATGTGGGTTTTCTCCATAACGAAGTGTTTTTTCAGCTTGGCTAAAGAAGTTAGTAATCGCTTGGTCGTAATTTGTCGTATGTTTAAATACTTTAACCATTAACTCTCTTCTGAAGTCTTCTGTTAAATCATCAGATTGAATACGACTAATCACTTCATCGTAATCTGCTGGATTAACGATAGATAGTACGTGTTTATAGTTTTTTGCTGCTGCACGTAACATCGTCGGTCCGCCGATATCGATATTTTCAATCGCGTCTTCAATCGTTACGTTTTCGTCTTTAACTGTTTCTTCAAATGGATATAAATTTACAACGACCATATCGATTAAATCAATATCTTGTTCTTTTAACTCATCTAAATGTGACTGTTTACTACGATCAGCAAGTAATCCTCCATGAACTGCTGGATGTAATGTCTTTACACGACCATCCATAATCTCTGGGAAATTTGTTAATTCTGATACACTTTTCACTGCTACGTTCGCATCTTGTAAAGCTTTTAACGTACCACCTGTACTGAATAACTCGTACCCGTTATCAACGAGTTTTTGTCCAAATTCAGTAATACCTGTCTTGTCTGAAACACTAAGTAACGCTCTCATTCGTTTACCTCCAACACTTTTTTCAACGCACGAATATATAATTCATATTCTGTCGCGTGAATTTTATCTTCAAAAGTTTCTAACGTATCATCGTCTTCAATAATAACAGGTGCTTGATCGATAATTTCTCCAGTATCGATACCACTATCAACATAATGCACTGTCACACCACTGACTTTAACACCGTAATTATAAGCATCTAATATACCGTCTTTCCCTTTAAAACTTGGAAGTAATGACGGGTGTATGTTAATAATTTTACGGTCATATTGTTCGATAAACTTTGCTGATAAAATTTTCATAAACCCTGCGAGTAATATGTACTCAACATTTCCTTGTTTTAATATCTCTAATATGTCTTGTTCAAATTGATCTCTCGTTTTACCAGTTCGTTCTACAATTTTATACGGTACGTTTAAACGCTTGGCGCGTTCAATTGCTTTGGCATCTTTGTTGTCGACAATGAGCACTTTAATATCAATATTTAAATCACTCGTTGCGATATTTTCAAAGTTACTCCCACTTCCTGAAGCAAATACTGCAACATTAGCCATTGATTGTAAGTCCTTTTTTATCGACTACTTTACCTAATACAACTGGATTTTCTCCAGATGCTTTTAAATTTTCAAGTGCTGTTTCTTTATCTTTTTCGTCGACGACAATCATAAATCCAATTCCCATATTAAAGACGTTATATGCTTCGTCACGGTCAATATTACCTGTTTCGATTAACCACTTTAAAATCTCTGGTACTTTAACGTCTGTTACGTCAACTTCAGCACCAAGTTCTTCTGGTAACGCACGTGGAATGTTTTCATAGAAACCGCCACCTGTAATATGGCTCATCGCTTTAATTTTAACGTCTTCTTGAAGTTTAAGTATTTGCTGTACGTAAATACGTGTTGGTTCTAGAAGTAAATCAATTAACGGTGTGCCGTTTAACGTTTTAGTTACATCAACATTATTGTCTTTAATGATTTTACGAACGAGTGAGTAACCGTTTGAGTGAATACCACTTGATGGTAACCCGATAATAGCATCTCCAGCATTGACACTATCAAAATCCACGTATTCTGATTTCTCAACAGCACCAACTGCAAATCCTGCGATATCATACGAACCTTCGTCGTACATATCACCCATCTCTGCAGTTTCTCCACCAATTAAGGCACAACCTGCTTGTTTACATCCTTCACTCACACCTTTAACGAGAGCCGCAACTTGTTCAGGTACGACTTTATTTACAGCGATGTAGTCTAAAAAGTATAGTGGTTCAGCGCCTGTCGTTAAAATATCATTTACACACATCGCAACCGCATCAATTCCAATCGTATCGTGACGGTTAGAATCGATTGCGAGTTGTAATTTCGTTCCGACACCATCAGTGCCTGAAACGAGTACAGGCTCTTTTAAATTTAACTGTGATAAATCAAACGCTGCACCAAACCCTCCAAGTCCACCAAGTACTTCTTTACGCATCGTTTCTTGAACGTGTACTTTCATTTGTTTAACCGCTTCGTAACCTGCCTCAATATCTACGCCAGCTTTTTTATATTGCTCAGACATAATTAAACTCCTTTAGATTTTTGTTCTTTTTCTTGTGGTAATAAATCATCGACAATTTCTATCGGGTAATTTCCTGTAAAGCATGCATCACACTCGCCTCTAGAACCAAATTGCTTATATACATCATGCATACCGTCAACAGATAAATATGTCAGTGAGTCTGCACCGATTTCTTCACATATTTCTTCCACTGATTTTTGCGAAGCGATAATCTCAGCATGTGTCGATACATCGATTCCGTAATAACAAGGGTCTTTTAACGGTGGCGATGATACACCCATATGTACCTCTGTTGCGCCTGCTTTTTTAAGTGATCTAACGATAAATTTACTTGTCGTTCCACGTACGATTGAGTCGTCGATAACGATGACTCTTTTACCTTCAACGATATCTCGTACTGGGGATAACTTCATACGTACAGCACGTTCTCTTGCTTCTTGACCCGGGGTGATAAACGTACGACCAACGTATCTATTTTTTAATAGTCCAGCTTCTTGCGGTATACCAGATTCTGTAGAGAATCCTTTTGCTGCAGCAAGACTTGAGTCTGGCACCCCTATAACGAGATCTGCGTCATGTTTAAACTCTTTAGCAAGTGCTTCACCAAGCGCTTTACGTATACGGTACGTTGACTGATGACGAAACTCTGAATCTGCACGTGAGAAGTAAATATACTCCATCGAGCATAAATTTGGATGCTCAACGTAAGAATACTTATCAAAATCTATCCCGTCATCAGTAATCGTTATAAATTCACCTGGTTCAATGTCTCGAACATACTCTGCGCCAATCGCAGTAAACGCACATGTCTCACTCGCAACACACCACGCATCATCGATTCTTCCGAGCATTAATGGACGTACACCATGGTTATCCATTGCGATTGTTAAACTATTTTCTTGTAACAGTAAAAATACAAATGCACCTTTAATTTGACGTAATGCACTTTTAATTCGGTCTTTATTCGTTCTAGCTTTAGAACGCTTTAATAAATGCGCCATCACTTCAACGTCTGTCGTCGTTTGGAAAATCGACCCTTCAGATTCTAAAGCTTTTCTTAATTGTATCGCGTTCGTTAAGTTACCATTATGACAAATTCCTAAGTCTCCAGAATAACTTTTTAGTAAAATCGGTTGGACATTTGCGAGTTCTGATGATGTCTTTGTAGCATATCTTACGTGACCAATCGCATTTTTAAATGGTTTTAGTGATTCGAGTTGCTCTTTTGATATCGCATCATTTAAAAGTCCCATACCGCGCGCACCAAATAAGTAGTCCTCATTTGATGCGACGATACCAGCACCATTTTGTCCACGATGTTGTAAACTATGAAGCGCGATATATGTGAGTTCTGATGCATTTTCATGACCCCATATACCAAACACGCTATATTCCTCCTTTAGTTATCCAGGTCTAAGCGACTTGTGATCGCTGTTTCATATAATTCTTTTACTTCTTTCATTGGTAAATCTAACTCAAAGTCTTCTGCTTTAACTTTGAATTCTTTACCAGTCACCGTACCAATTTCAACTGCATCTTTAATATCTAATCCTGGTTTACCAATAACGATGTACGTACCTGGCGTTTCACTAAATAGTAAGTCTCCGCGTACATTTAAGTTTACATCTGCACCTAAATCATAGTGAGAGAGTAGTTGTGCAAGTTTAACGATGAAACCACCACGACCAATCGGTGCGATTTTTTCTAAATCACCATCTAATAATAACTGTCTTAAATCCATACCGCGTGTATATTCTTCTTCAAGGTTTACTTGACGCTTAGTACGACGAACTTTATTATCAACAAGTTTTTCAATTTGACTTCCGCTAAATTCAGTCTTTAAATCTCCAACGATATAAATACTATTACCTTCTTCTACGAAACGGTCTTTTAAGTAATCTGTATCTTCAATTAAACCGACCATACCGATAATTGGTGTTGGTAATACTGGACCTTCTTTTGTTTCGTTATATAATGAAACGTTACCCGATACAACTGGAGTATTTACTGCAATAGATGCTTCTGCCATTCCTTTAGTAGATTGTTTTATAATTTCATACATCTCTTTATTTTCAGGGTTACCGTAGTTTAAACCGTCTGTCATTGCAACTGGTAACGCACCTGTTGCTAGAGTCGTTCTAAACGCATGAAGCACTGTTTCTTTACCACCGTTATATGGATCTGCTTCAACGTAGCGGCCTTTACCATCAATCGTTACAGCAATAGCTTTTTTACTGTCCCCAATTTGAACGATTCCCGCACCAAATCCAGAACCTTGTAACGTATCTTCTTTACGTTTAAATTTATTGTAGATATATGATTTATCACCAAGTGTTGGATGGTGAATAAGTTGCTTAAATATTTCTTTTAAGTCTTCATTACTATAGTCTGTTCTCGCTTCATCAAGCGCTATTTCTTCACCTTCTAAAATCACTTCTGGTGCATTTTCTAAATGATGCGTCGGAAGATCTGCATATTTTTCACCGTCATAGTAAAGAACGAGTGACTCATCTTCAATAACTTCACCAATTACTGCTGCTGGTAGTCCGTGTTTTTTAAATGTTTCTACGAACTCTTCTTCATAACCATCTTCAACAACGAGTAGCATTCTTTCTTGTGTTTCAGATAACATCATTTCAAATGGTGAAATCGTATCGTCAGATACTGGTACTTTATCTAAGTGCATTTCAATACCGTGTCCACCTTTTGCTGCCATTTCAGCAGATGATGACGTTAACCCAGCTGCACCCATATCTTGGATACCGACTAATTTGTCATGGTCAATTGCTTCTAGAGTTGCGTGCATTAATTTTTTACCAACTTCAGGATATCCTTCTTGAGTATCCGGAATTTCTACTTTACGGTCGTCACCAAGTTCTTCACTTGAGAATGATGCACCTAAAATACCGTCTTTACCTGTTTCAAGTCCTGCGTATACAACTTTATTGCCAACACCTTTTGCAAGGCCCTTTTGAATTTTATCGTGTTTAATTAAGCCAACTGCCATCGCATTTACGAGTGGGCGTCCTTGGAAACGCTCGTCGAATTCAACTTCTCCAGTAACCGAACTAATATCCATCGTATTACCATAGAATTCTAATCCGTCTGTCGCTTCTTTTAATAACCATTTACTGTTATCATTATCTAACTCTCCAAAACGAAGTGAGTTTACAAGTGCGATTGGTGTCGATCCGATTGATACGATGTCACGTAAAATACCACCAATACCTGTTGCTGCACCGTGGAATGGCGCAACTGCTGATGGTGAGTTGTGTGATTCAACTTTAAATACGACCGCTTCATTATCTCCAATATCAACAACACCTGCACCTTCACCAGGCCCCATTAATACGCGTTCACCTTTAGAATTAAATTGACGTAAAAATGTTTTTGAAGTTTTATAGCTACAATGTTCACTCCACATTGACGCGAAGATTCCTGTTTCAGTATAGTTCGGTTTTCTTCCGATTAACTCAACTACCTTTTTATATTCGTCTTCACGTAGCCCCATATGTGTATATAGTTTTTCATCTTCAATTTGGTTTGCAGTAGGTTCATTAAATTTAGTCATTATTTTCCTCCTAGGATAAATCTTAATTATTTTTTAGAAATGTCGTTTCAAGCTCGTTTAATGTTTTTTCTAAATCATCAGTGAGTAGTGTGACGTGTCCCATTTTACGTTCTGGTTTACGATCTGTTTTACCATATAAGTGAACGTTCCAATCTTTATGACTATATAATTCATCTTCTAGACGGTCTAAATCTTTACCAAGTAAATTCATCATTACAGCGTTTTGATGCTGGTAAACTTCAGGCAATGGTAAATCACATACTGATAAAATATGTGCATCAAATTGACTAATATTGCACGCTTCAATTGAGTAGTGTGCAGAGTTATGTGGTCTTGGTGCGATTTCATTAACAAAAACATTCATATCTTTATCAACAAAGAATTCTACTGTGAACACACCTACGAATAAAAGTTCTTCCATAATAAGCTCAACTTGGCGTTTAGCTTCTTCAAATACGTCGATTCTTGACGGTACAATCGTGCGATATAGAATTTGGTTTTGATGTAAGTTTTCTTGAAGTGGAAATACGATTATTTCTCCACTCGTGCTTCTTGCAACTGTGAGTGATACTTCTCTCTCAAGGTCAACATATTTTTCAGCAACAAGTTCAACCTCACCAAATGGTACTTCGTCTATATCTGCTTCTTTTTCAATTAAATATTGTCCTTTACCATCATATCCACCTGTTGCGGTTTTTACGATCACTGGATAATTATTTTCTTTGATAAAGTTAAGTAATTCGTCTTTATTGTCGACTGTTTGATACGGTACAACTTTCGCACCAGATTTTTTTATTGCCGCTTTTTCAGTTTCTCTATCTTGAAGTGTCAGTACTGTTTCAGCACCTTGTGGAACGTAATAATGTTCAACTAAATCTCTTAATAAATGTGCATCAATATTTTCAAACTCATATGTTAAAACATCCGACATATCTGCAAGTTTTTTGAGCGCTTGTTCATCGCTAAATTCCGCATGAATAAATTCATGGCTCGTCGCGCGTGCTGGTGCATCTTCAGATGGATCTAAAATCGCGACTTTATATCCCATTCGAAGCGCACTTTGTGCGAGCATTTTACCCAGTTGTCCACCACCAATAATACCGATTGTTTTCATTGGTAATATCGTCTTACTTGAGGTCATTTTGCATATCCTCCACTTTTTGTTCTAATGATTTTGTATAATTCTCTAATCTCTCATAAACGTCTTTGTTTTCAATTCCGATTAATTTCGCTGCAAAAATACCTGCGTTTTTTGCTCCAGCATCACCAATCGCCATCGTTGCCACTGGAATACCTCCAGGCATTTGAACGATAGAATATAATGAATCAACACCACTTAGCGCTTTTGACTGAATTGGAACACCTATCACTGGTACATTTGTCATTGATGCAATCATCCCTGGTAAGTGTGCAGCACCACCAGCACCTGCAATAATTACTTTTGTGCCGTTATTTTTTGCATTTGTCGCAAACTCATACATCTTATGCGGTGTACGATGTGCACTTACGACTTCGACATGCGTCTTAACTCCAAATTCATCGAGCATGTCTTTTGCTTTTTTCATTGTCGGCCAATCTGAAGAACTACCCATTACAATACTTACTACCAAAATTCTCACTCCGTTTTTTAAATTCATTATTAATATAACATAAAATACATCGTTTCTACATTAAATTCCGAACGTTTTTTATATTTTTTAAAATAATGTTTGTGTTTTGGTAAAAATAAGCATAAAAAAGGGCGATTTAAATTATAAATCGCCTTTTTTCATATCTTCTAACGTTTTTTCAATTGCATAAATATATAACTCAACTTCACGTGCACCATTCATTTTAAATCTTTCGTTAAAAATAAAGTGCGGTACACTTTGAATGCCGAGCATTTTACCATAGTTAAAATCTTCAATGACATACTCTGTATACTCTGACTTATCTTCAACAACCTTTTTTGCTTTATCACTGTCTAACCCAACCGTTTTAGCAACAGATAAAAGTACATCCGGATCAGCGATATTTTCATTCAGCACAAAGTTACGATAATAGAGTTCGTCTAATGTCTCATTACCTTTTTCTTCTTCAATTCCAAGTTTTAATAATCGGTGTGCGTCACGTGTGTTTGACGGCACAACGTTTTCTAAATTTAAATTGACGCCTTCAGCTTTCGCCGATTCAATTAAAATACGCTGGTTACGTCTAACTTCATCTTCAGACACACCTGTACGACGTGATAATGATTCAATTAATGTCTCATCTGGATATTGTGGTGCATCAAAGTTTAATTCAAAACTTTTATATTCAATATCAAAGTCGACTTCGTCAAACTCTTTTAATGCTTCTTCAAATTTCTTCTTACCGATATAGCAATATGGACATGCGATATCTAAATATATTTTTATATTCATTATGTACCTTCCTAAACAAAGTATTATATATATTTAGTGTACCAAAAGTCTATTCTTTTTAAACTGTTCAATGCGAAATAATGAACTTTCTGCTATAATATTTAATGCATGATTATCTATCTAGTATAACTTGCAATTATATTTATGATAGGAGAAAGAAAATGAAATATCGTATATTACTCTATTACCATTACGTGACAATTGATAATCCAGAAGAGTTTGCTGCTGAACATTTACAGTTTTGTAAAGACCTCGGACTAAAGGGACGTATTTTAGTCGCACATGAAGGAATTAACGGGACAGTATCTGGCGATTACGAGCAAACACAAAAGTACATCGACTATATGAACAATCATCCTTTATTTAAAGAGATACCATTTAAAATCGATGAAGCAAACGAACATGCATTCAAAAAAATGCACTGTCGTCCACGTCCAGAACTTGTTAACTTAAGTTTAGAAGATGACATTAACCCACATGAAATTACTGGTGAATATTTATCTCCAGAAGAATGGATGGAAGCAATTCAAGACGAAAACACTGTCGTTTTAGACGTTAGAAATGATTATGAATATGACGTTGGTCACTTCCGTGGGGCAATTAAGCCAGAAGTATCAACATTTAGAGATACTCCTGAATGGGTAAGAGAAAATAAAGATTTATTCGAAGGTAAACGCGTCTTAACATACTGCACTGGTGGAATTCGTTGTGAGAAATTCTCTGGCTGGTTAAAACGTGAAGGTATCGGTGAAAATGTCGGTCAACTTCACGGCGGTATCGCAACGTACTCTAAAAGCGAAAACACTAAAGGCCAACTTTGGGACGGCCAAATGTACGTGTTCGACGAACGTTTAACTGTACCAATTAACCAAGTAAATCCAACAGTCGTTGGTAGAGATCACTATGACGGTACACCATGTGAACGTTATGTAAACTGTGCAAACCCAGAATGTAACGCACAAATTCTTTGTAGTAAAGAAAACCAAGACAAACACCTAGGTGCATGCTCAATGGAATGTGCTGAGCACCCTAGAAATAGATATATTATGGTTCACAACTTACCTCAAGAAGAAGTTGAAGAACGATTAGAAGAAATGCGTAATAGCGAGTTCGGTAAAACTAAAATGATCGGACCGCGCGCGTAATTATAACAATGAGGCGATTTACTGGCGTAAATCGCCTCTTTTTTCGTGTATTTAATTCGTTATCAGAAAAGATTGAGTGATTTTACACAATTACTTTGTATAAAAGATGATTTATCAGAAATGATAGTGTATTTTTCTACTATCATTTAAGTTAAATAACGTTTTATCGTAAGTAATAGTGTAATTAGCCACTATCTCTTAGTATAATAAGCATTTTATCGCTAATCATAGTGTTGTATTACACTATCATTTCTTATAAACGATAAATTACCATCCAATAATGAAAATTAATTTAAATAAAAAAAGTGCATTTCTTATAGAAATGCACTTATATTAATTAGTACCTATAGTAACCATCGACTTTACCATGGACATAAGATACTGCACGTAATCCGACACCTTCTTCAGGATTTAAAGCATCGACCATCATCCCGTCACCAACATATACTCCAACGTGCGCAAAATCATTAAAGAAGACTAAATCTCCTGGTGCAGGATTATTTACTTGAGTACCTTCTTTTACTTGATCATATGTAGTTCTCGAGATTTCAATTCCTTTATATCCTCTCATAAATTGTTGGGCAAATGATGAACAATCGACATCTGTGTCTGAGTTACCACCCCAAACATATCTTTTTCCAACCGCAAGTTTTAACGCAAATTCTGCAGCAGTTGTACTTGGTTCAACTGTTTTTAATTCTGACGGTGCTAATGCTGACGGTTTGCTTGCTTTCTTTTCTAGCATTAAGGCATGTGCTTCAGGTGTGATGCTTATAGAAATGAAGCTCATTAGTAATAGTGATAAAACTAATCTCATAATATTCCTCCTAAATATGTGTTACACATACCTATGCTAGAATTCTTCAATTTTTCAACAAGTATTTTAAAAAATAAAAAAAGAGCACTATTCTTAAATAGTGCTCTAAAAATTATAATCCCATTTCTTTTTCAACAACTTCAGCAATTCTTGTTGCGAATTCTTTTGCTTTCTCTTCTGTTTCAGCTTCTACCATTACTCTAACGAGTGGTTCTGTTCCTGAAGCTCGCACTAATATACGACCGTTTCCTGCCATTTCTTCTTGAACTTCAGCCATAATTTCCTTTACTTTTTCGTTATCTGTGACGTGATACTTATCTTCTACTTTTACATTCACGAGTTCTTGAGGGAACTTTTTCATTTCGCTATGAAGCTCGCTTAATTTTTTACCACTCTTTTTAATGATATGTGCTAAGTGGATACCTGTAAGTAATCCATCACCAGTTGTGTTGTGATCTAACATAATAATATGTCCAGACTGTTCTCCACCTAGGTTGTAGTTATGTGCTTTCATTTCTTCAACGACGTAGCGGTCTCCGACTTTTGTTTTATCACTTTTGATATCGATTTTTTCTAACGCTTGGTAGAATCCTAAGTTACTCATTACTGTACTTACAACCATGTCTTCATTTAAAAGACCATTTTCTTTTAGGTCTTTTGCAAGAATATACATAATCCTATCACCGTCGACGATTTCACCTTTGTCGTCAACCGCAATTAAACGGTCACCATCACCGTCAAATGCTAACCCAAAGTCCGCTTCAACTTCTAATACTTTTTCTTGAAGCTTTTCTGGATGCGTCGATCCGAAGCCATCGTTAATGTTTGTACCGTCTGGATTACATCCAATTGTTACAACATCTGCCTCTAAATCACCAAATAAGTATGGTGCAAGTGAGTATGTCGCACCGTGTGCACCATCAAGAACGATATGCTGGTCAAGTAAATCACCGTCAATCGTTGATTTTAAATGGCTTAGATATTTTTGACCGCCTTCAAAGAAGTCTGTAATGAATCCAACCTCAACACCTGTTGGGCGTGGAAGTGTTTCATCTGTCTCTAATAGGCGTTCGATTTTCTCTTCAGTTTCATCGTCTAATTTAAAACCATCGTTTTTGAAAAATTTAATACCATTGTCTTCAACTGGGTTATGTGACGCAGAAATCATTACACCTAAATCTGCTTCCATATCTTTTGTAAGGTATGCAACACCTGGTGTTGAAATCACACCGAGTCGAATGACTTCAGCACCAATCGATAATAACCCTGCAATTAATGCCGACTCTAACATTTCACCTGAGATACGTGTATCTCTTCCGATTAAGACGCGTGGTCTTTCTTCATTAATTTCATCTAATAAAACCGATCCACCGATACGTCCAAGTTTAAATGCTAATTCTGGTGTTAAAAAGTCGTTTGCTATACCTCTAACGCCATCTGTTCCAAAATACTTTCCCATAATTAACTCCTACTTTTTACTAATTTTTACTTCAGCTTTCACATTTGTTGGTTCTGTTTTAGATATATTATTCGGTAAGTTTAATTGTGTATTAAAACTACCAGACTCCCCAACATCTTTTAAATCTAAATCTGCGTATACTTCATTAATTTCGTCAAGTACGCTTTGTTCACCGTATATTGTGATTGTATCTTCTTTTAACTTCGCACCATCAAGTTGATAATCTGACTCCAACTCACCAATCGTATTCAAGTATAGTGGGACTTCTTTTTTATTTTCTTCAACATTGATACTCACATCAACTTTACTAGGCTCTATAATAACGTCTAACTTGTTATATTGTCCATCAAAGACACTAACATCCGTATTTTCCGTAATGGATTCAGTAATTTTTTCTGTTCCTGAAATCATCGCACGTACGTATTGTATACGTGCCATATCATCTTCTCCGCCGCGTATAGTGACGACTTTAGGATCTGTCTGAATAGAATCGATTGTATATTTTGAAGACATCCGGCTTTCATTTACTTCTGCTTGTACTTCAAAAGTTTGTTCCACTACATTTTGAATTGAAACCGTCGTTTTTTTAGGTAACGGAGTCGCAGTAACATTTTCTGGTAACCCTTTGACATCATAATCTACTTCATATTCACCAAGTTCATAATTTGTTAAATCTAATTCTACAGTAAAATCTTGTGTCGTTTGTAGTTGTTTAATTTTTGAAGGTGGGCCAGATAAATTCACTTGTACACTTTCTTGTGCACCACTGACGAATAAATTATCTTCGTCATATTTAACATTCACTGGCACGTTTTCTATCGTTACATTATCTTTTCCAGAATTTTCTCCAAACAGATTAAAATCTTCAAATATTTTATTTGCGCTCGCAAACATAAATAAAGCAAGTAATAGTGACACGATGAGGATACCTGGTTTACTTTCTAGCAAATAGGCCACCCCCTTCTTTTTTATTATTCGTGATTTGCCAATAGTCTTTTAGTTCTTCTTCAAGATCTTCGAGTGAGATACTTTTATTTAGTTTACTATTAATTGTCGTAGAAATATCTCCCGTTTCTTCTGAAATAACAACTGTAAATGCATCTGTTACTTCGGAAATACCAACAGCTGCTCGGTGTCTTGTTCCAAGATCTTTGCTGATTTTATTACTCTCTGAAAGTGGCAAATAACTTCCTGCTGTAATTATTTTATCTCCTTGGATAATCATCGCACCATCGTGAAGTGGAGTATTTGGCACGAATACGTTAATAAGTAATCCTGATGTTAAATCTGCATGCATTGGCGTACCTGTTTCAATGTAGTCTTTTAAGCCCGTTTCACGTTCAAATACAATAAGGGCACCGATTCTACGTTTAGCCATATATTTCACCGCAGTAATCATTTCTTCACGATATTTTTGTAATTCATCTTCTTTATTCACTGCTGACTTTTTAAATATTCTTCCTCTACCAAGTTGTTCGAGTGCGCGTCGTAACTCGGGTTGGAATATTACAATCACTGCTAAGAATCCCCATTGTAATACTAAGTCAAAAATTTGCGTCGTCGTCGTGAGATCCAAGAAATCACTGACTGCTCGACCGATAATTATGAAAAATATACCTTTGATAAGCTGTATCGCTTTTGTTCCTTTAATCACATTAATTAATTGATAGAATACAAACCATACAATTAATAAATCCACGATACTCGTGATTAAATGCAATGTCGTTGTTTCTTCAAACAATTTTCCTAGAAGCATTTCGATTCGTTCCTCTCTACATAATCGAACTAAAACGCTCATTTAAATCATCAATAATCTCGTTGAGCGCTTCATATCGACGTGTCGGCTCGATTGTTTCGTAAACTTGACGTGCACTTTTCACGTCTCCTTTTACGATTAAACAATACGTATATAATACTTTATCGTATATTTCGTTATGATTTTCTGTAAGTAACTCTAGTGTATCAAATTTCTTTTCATGATATAGGCTGATACTCTTCATATACCGTACTTTATTTACTTTATAGTCGAGTTGTAGTTGTCGACTTAATTTTTCAAGTTCATTAGTAAGGCGAATCACAGTGTAATACTGCGCTTTTTTAAAATATGCCTTTGTCATTAAATATAAGATTTGAATCATCTCTAACTGAAACTGATTAGTATATGAAATTTCAGTTTTTGCTCGCTCTAATACGTCTAATGCACTATCTACATCATCATCTTTTAAGTGAATATTGCTGAGTAATATCGTATAACGAATATAATAATCATTAATCGGCATTTTTAGAAGAATATTTTCAGCACGTGTTAAATAATCTTTACCTGTTTTATAGTGTGAGGTATTTATATAATACTCACTATAAATTAAATAAATTCTCGCTAGGTCAATTTTTTGAATATCTTCTTTCTCTTCAAACCGTTCTTCTATAAAATCAGAAATAACATCATACTCTTTATTTTTTACTTTATTCTCATAAAAAATTATCTCACGGCTCATATCGATGTCACTATACTGATAGTTTTGACTTTCTACCATTAGGTCATTGACGCTGACACCTAAACGTTTACTCAGTTTAACTAAAACATTATTTGAAGGCTGTACCGATCCTTTTTCAATTAAACTTAAGTACGTTCTAGATACGATGCCATCAGATAATTCTTTTTGAGTAAGTTTTTGACTATTTCTTAACTCTTTAATTCTTCTCCCTATCATTGCTGCACCTCTCACTTTACTCTTATAAATTATGAACCTTTTTATAACAAAATGCAACAAAGTTAAATGACGTTAAAAAACTAGCGACAGTTGCGCTAGTTTATCTTGTTCGTTTACCAAATAAGTATTCAGTTATCCATACTGCTGTTTCTGCTGTCTTATTCTGATCATCGAGTAATGGATTTACTTCTACTAAATCCATAGATGTTAATTTATCTTTTTTACTTAGTTCTTCCATAAACATAATCACTTCAGAAGTAAATAATCCTCCAGGTACCTTTGTCCCTGTCCCTTTTACTTCCATTGGATCGATTGAATCTACGTCAAATGATAAATGAAGCCCATCTGTATGCTCTAGATGCTTTAGCGTCCTTCTAAGCACTTCGTTTAAGCCAAGTTCTCTAACATCACTCATAGAGAATGTTAAAATATTTTTTTCTTTAATTAACTCTTTTTCACCATCGTCTAAGTCTCTTACACCTATTAAAACAATGTTTTCAGCTTTTAGTTTAGTTTGATAGCCGTTAATTGACGTTAACTTGTCATTTCCGATACCGAGTAACTGCGCTAAGATCATACCATGAATATTACCACTCGGTGAAGTTTCAGCTGTATTTAAATCACCATGCGCATCTAACCAAATGACACCTAAATCTTTATAATGTGGCGCAATACCAGATAAACTACCAAGGGCTAACGAATGATCACCACCAATTGTTAGTGGGAAATGATTGTTTTCTATAGAATTTGAAGTTAATTTAGCAAGTTTCTCAGAATAATCAAGAACTTCTTCTAAGTTCTTTAAATCATCAGTTATTGAAACATCATTTTTTTCGAAATTATGGGCATACTTACCAGATACATTTCCTTTATCTAAAACATTATGTCCATTTTTAGATAACATTCCAACAATTCCAGCCATTCTTAATGCGTCTGGTCCAAATGACACTCCTGGCTTGCCTTGACCAAAGGCAGTTGTTGCCCCAATTAGATCAATCTCTAACCCCATGTATAACACTCCTTAAAAATTATTATACATTCAGTGTATATTACTAAGATAGCGTTTACAATATGTAAATAAACCCGTTTTCATGAATAAATAATTAATAAAAACAATAAAAAAAGCACTAGCTTTTGCTAGTGCTAATAGTGAGCCGTACAGGAATCGAACCTGTGACCCTCTGATTAAAAGTCAGATGCTCTACCGACTGAGCTAACGGCTCATACTGGCCTGAAAGGATTCGAACCTTTGCATGACGGAGCCAAAATCCGTTGCCTTACCGCTTGGCTACAGGCCAATATTAATGGTGGAAGGGGGCAGATTCGAACTGCCGAACCCGAAGGAGCGGATTTACAGTCCGCCGCGTTTAGCCACTTCGCTACCCTTCCATAAAAAAATGGAGAATGGCGGGCTCGAACCACCGACCCCCTGCTTGTAAGGCAGGTGCTCTCCCAGCTGAGCTAATTCTCCGAAGATTTTATTGTATAAAAAAGTGACCCCTACGGGACTCGAACCCGTGTTACCGCCGTGAAAGGGCGGTGTCTTAACCGCTTGACCAAGGGGCCATAAAAGCTCCGCAGGTAAGATTCGAACTTACGACCGATCGGTTAACAGCCGATAGCTCTACCACTGAGCTACTGCGGAATAATATTAAAATGTAAGCCTAGCGACGTCCTACTCTAGCACGGGCAAACCGAACTACCATCGGCGCTGGAGAGCTTAACTACTGTGTTCGGCATGGGAACAGGTGTGGCCTCTCCGCTATCGTCACTAGACAATACACTCAAAACCAAATAGAAGCAATTCGTAGATACACGCTTTATCATATTGAATAAGTCATCGATGAATTAGTATTTGTCCGCTGAGTATGTCACCATACTTACACGCCAAACCTATCAACCAGATCGTCTCTCTGGCATCTGTAGGGAAATCTCATCTTGAGGGGGGCTTCATACTTAGATGCTTTCAGTATTTATCCCGTCCATACGTAGCTACCCAGCTATGCCGTTGGCACGACAACTGGTACACCAGTGGTATGTCCATCCCGGTCCTCTCGTACTAAGGACAGCGCCTCTCAAATTTCCTACGCCCACGACGGATAGGGACCGAACTGTCTCACGACGTTCTGAACCCAGCTCGCGTACCGCTTTAATGGGCGAACAGCCCAACCCTTGGAACCGACTACAGCTCCAGGATGCGATGAGCCGACATCGAGGTGCCAAACCTCCCCGTCGATGTGAACTCTTGGGGGAGATAAGCCTGTTATCCCCGGGGTAGCTTTTATCCGTTGAGCGATGGCCCTTCCATGCGGAACCACCGGATCACTAAGTCCGTCTTTCGACCCTGCTCGACTTGTTGGTCTCACAGTCAAGCTCCCTTATACCTTTACACTCTTTGAATGATTTCCAACCATTCTGAGGGAACCTTTGAGCGCCTCCGTTACACTTTAGGAGGCGACCGCCCCAGTCAAACTGTCCACCTGACACTGTCTCCGTACCGGATCACGGTACCGGGTTAGAACCGCAAGTACACCAGGGTGGTATCCCACCAGCGTCTCCACATACACTGACGTGCATGCTTCTTCGACTCCCACCTATCCTGTACAGGTGTACTCGAGATTCAATATCAAGCTACAGTAAAGCTCCACGGGGTCTTTCCGTCCTGTCGCGGGTATCCAGCATCTTCACTGGAACTATGATTTCACCGAGCCTCTCGTTGAGACAGTGCCCAAATCGTTGCGCCTTTCGTGCGGGTCAGAACTTACCTGACAAGGAATTTCGCTACCTTAGGACCGTTATAGTTACGGCCGCCGTTTACTGGGGCTTCGATTTGTACCTTCGCTTACGCTAAGTACGCCTCTTAACCTTCCAGCACCGGGCAGGCGTCAGCCCCTATACGTCACCTTTCGGTTTGGCAGAGACCTATGTTTTTGATAAACAGTCGCTTGGGCCTATTCACTGCGGCTCATTTTCATGAGCACCCCTTCTCCCGAAGTTACGGGGTCATTTTGCCGAGTTCCTTAACGAGAGTTCGCTCGCTCACCTTAGAATTCTCTTCCCAACTACCTGTGTCGGTTTGCGGTACGGGCAGTCTAACACTCGCTAGCGGGTTTTCTTGGCAGTGTGAATATCGATCTTCGGGTCATTTCCCTCCGCATCATGACTCACCTTACACTCATGCCGGATTTGCCTGGTATGACAGCTTGTCACTTGCACGCACGTCCATTTGTGCGATTCGATTCTCCTCCTGCGTCACCACTTCACTCATACGTGTTACACCGGTACAGGAATTTCTACCTGTTGTCCATCGCCTACGCTATTTGCCTCGGCTTAGGTCCCGACTTACCCAGAGCGGACGAGCCTTCCTCTGGAAACCTTAGTCATTCGGTGGACGGGATTCTCACCCGTCTTGCGCTACTCACACCGGCATTCTCACTTCTATACGCTCCACTTTCCCTCTCGGTTTGGCTTCAATGCATATAGAACGCTCTCCTACCATCCTTACGGATCCACAGTTTCGGTAATATGTTTAGCCCCGGTACATTTTCGGCGCAGCGTCACTCGACTAGTGAGCTATTACGCACTCTTTAAATGATGGCTGCTTCTAAGCCAACATCCTAGTTGTCTGTGCAACGCCACATCCTTTTCCACTTAACATATATTTGGGGACCTTAACTGGTGGTCTGGGCTGTTTCCCTTTCGACAATGGACCTTATCACCCACTGTCTGACTCCCATACATCTCATCGATGGCATTCGGAGTTTGTCTGAACTCGGTAACCCGGGATGGGCCCCTTATCCAAACAGTGCTCTACCTCCACGATGATAATATGAGGCTATACCTAAATATATTTCGGAGAGAACCAGCTATCTCCAGGTTCGATTGGAATTTCACCCCTACCCACAACTCATCCGGTCATTTTTTAACATAAGTCGGTTCGGTCCTCCATCCAGTGTTACCTGGACTTCAACCTGGTCATGGGTAGATCACCTGGTTTCGGGTCTACACACACATACTATTCGCCCATTTCAGACTCGCTTTCGCTACGGCTCCACATTCCCTGCTTAACCTTGCATGTATGCGTAACTCGCCGGTTCATTATACAAAAGGCACGCCATCACCCACTTAGGGCTCTGACTACTTGTAAGCACACGGTTTCAGGTTCTCTTTCACTCCCCTTCCGGGGTGCTTTTCACCTTTCCCTCACGGTACTGGTTCACTATCGGTCACCAAGGAGTATTTAGCCTTAGGAGATGGTCCTCCCAGATTCCGACGGAATTCCTCGTGTTCCGCCGTACTCAGGATACTTCTAGTGCACTTCAATTTGTCGTGTACGGGACTGTTACCCCCTATGGTTAATCTTTCCATATTATTCCACTAAATCGTCGTGTCACACGTTGAAGTCCTACAACCCCAGTCTATACTGGTTTGGGCTCTTCCCACTTCGCTCGCCGCTACTACGGGAATCGTGTTTACTTTCTCTTCCTCTGGGTACTAAGATGTTTCAGTTCCCCAGGTCTACCTCTCATATACTAATCAGTTCATATATGAGTGACATTATTAAATGCCGGGTTCCCCCATTCGGATATCTTCGGATCACAGCTTACTTACAGCTCCCCAAAGCATTTCGGTGTTTGTTCCGTCCTTCGTCGGCTCTTGGTGCCAAGGCATCCACCGTGCGCCCTTCACTACTTAATCGTAATGAATTTGTGAGAGAGTATCTCTACTCTATCGCGCGTGTATTTTGAACTTGTCGTTCTCGGTTTCTACGCTTGAAATCATATTTTTATATATAATCTTTGCTTCTATTTGGTTTTCAATGTACTGATGAGTGATAACACTCAAAACTGAATACAATATGTCAACTTTCCGTTCCATTATCCTTAGAAAGGAGGTGATCCAGCCGCACCTTCCGATACGGCTACCTTGTTACGACTTCACCCCAATCATCGGTCCCACCTTCGACGGCTCCCTCCAAATGGTTAGGCCACCGGCTTCAGGTGTTACCAACTTTCGTGGTGTGACGGGCGGTGTGTACAAGACCCGGGAACGTATTCACCGTGGCATTCTGATCCACGATTACTAGCGATTCCAGCTTCATGGAGTCGAGTTGCAGACTCCAATCCGAACTGAGAACAGTTTTATGGGATTCGCTTGACTTCACAGTTTCGCTGCCCTTTGTTCCTGCCCATTGTAGCACGTGTGTCGCCCAAATCATAAGGGGCATGATGATTTGACGTCATCCCCACCTTCCTCCGGTTTGTCACCGGCAGTCACTCTAGAGTGCCCAACTTAATGATGGCAACTAAAGTTAAGGGTTGCGCTCGTTGCGGGACTTAACCCAACATCTCACGACACGAGCTGACGACAACCATGCACCACCTGTCTCTCTGTCCCAAAGGGAAAATCATGTCTCCATGACGGTCAGAGGATGTCAAGATTTGGTAAGGTTCTTCGCGTTGCTTCGAATTAAACCACATGCTCCACCGCTTGTGCGGGTCCCCGTCAATTCCTTTGAGTTTCAGCCTTGCGGCCGTACTCCCCAGGCGGAGTGCTTAATGCGTTTGCTGCAGCACTAAGGGGCGGAAACCCCCTAACACTTAGCACTCATCGTTTACGGCGTGGACTACCAGGGTATCTAATCCTGTTTGATCCCCACGCTTTCGCACATCAGCGTCAGTTGCAGACCAGAGAGCCGCCTTCGCCACTGGTGTTCCTCCATATCTCTGCGCATTTCACCGCTACACATGGAATTCCACTCTCCTCTCCTGCACTCAAGCGAAACAGTTTCCAATGACCTTCCCCGGTTGAGCCGGGGGCTTTCACATCAGACTAATCTCGCCGCCTACGCGCGCTTTACGCCCAATAATTCCGGATAACGCTTGCCACCTACGTATTACCGCGGCTGCTGGCACGTAGTTAGCCGTGGCTTTCTGGTTAAGTACCGTCACACAGTAAGCAGTTACTCTTACTGTCGTTCTTCCTTAACAACAGTGCTTTACGATCCGAAGACCTTCTTCGCACACGCGGCGTTGCTCCGTCAGGCTTTCGCCCATTGCGGAAGATTCCCTACTGCTGCCTCCCGTAGGAGTCTGGACCGTGTCTCAGTTCCAGTGTGGCCGATCACCCTCTCAGGTCGGCTACGCATCGTCGCCTTGGTAAGCCGTTACCTTACCAACCAGCTAATGCGCCGCAGGCCCATCCTTAAGTGATAGAAATCCACCTTTCAACTTCTATACCGTTGTATAAAAGTATTATCCGGTATTAGCCACGGTTTCCCGCGGTTATCCCAGTCTTAAGGGTAGGTTGCCCACGTGTTACTCACCCGTCCGCCGCTCGATGATTACGGTGTCCCGAAGGACGGTGCAATCAGTCGCGCTCGACTTGCATGTATTAGGCACGCCGCCAGCGTTCATCCTGAGCCAGGATCAAACTCTCCATAATTAAGAGTTCTCTAGCTCTTTTATCGCGTTTTATACTAGTCGCTCTAGTTGTGTTACTTCTTCATTTAAAAGTAACCTATTTATCGGAATTAACGTTGACATATTGTCATTCAGTTTTCAATGTTCTGTTGCCCTTCCTCTGAAGCGCATTTTCTACTATAGCACGTTGCGGAAATTAATGCAAGTTTTATTTGAAACTTTTTAATTTCTTTTTTCGTGTGAGTGTTGTCGCTTGATTTCGACGACTTTTATATAATAGCAAGGTCCTTAAAAATGGTCAAGCCTTTTATATATTTTTTTATAATTATTTTAAATCCTCGACAATATATGAAAGGTGAAGTAGTTATCTACTTCACCTTATACGTTATTTTCTCTTCGTAACACCACGTGCAATTTTATCTTCTTTAGATGCTTCGATATATTTAGGTAATCTGAGTAATTGATACGCATTTAATACGAGTACTGTGAAAATTGAACGGTAAATCCATGTTGTATCTTCGACGGAAATGAATGGTAGTAATGTTAAAGATGTCATAAATATCATAAAAAATAATGATGGGACAAATACATTTTTGTTTGTCACTTGTTTATTTTTAAAGTACGCAATGACAAATCCAACGATTACTACTATTATAGGAATCCATATAAATTCAAATGTCGAGCCGTGATCGCGACCGACTTTGAAAAATCGTAAATAAAATAAATCGAATATCGCATACATTATAAGTAGTATTTGAACATACGGCCAAAAACTTCTAAATATTCCAAGGCCAAGTGGGTTTATAAATAGATATATATAAAAGACCACTTGTGCTACAGTCGCAATAATCAAGCCATAACCGATAATCCATACGAGTCCTACAAAGAACTCTGCAAAGTGACCTCTAAATAATTGACTCGTTACGTTTTCATATTCTGTAAACAAACTTACAATTGTTGCGACTACAACACCAATTAATAATGTCGTAAAGTAAAACCTTACTACGAATTTCGAACTCATTCTTCTTCCTCAATAATTCTTTTTGCGATTTCTTCGTAATGATCGCTAATTTCACCTTCAAGATATACTGACGGTGCAAAATCATCTTCATCAAAATCTGGTTGTCCAAGTGGGATTTGACCAAGTAGCGGGACATTTAATTCGTCTGCAAGTTTTTGTCCGCCACCTTTACCAAAGATATATTCTTTGTTACCTGTCTCTTTACTTTCAAAGTAAGACATGTTTTCAACGACACCGAGCACCTCGTGATCTGTTTGTTTCGCCATTGCACCTGCGCGTGCTGCAACAAACGCTGCTGTTGGATGTGGCGTTGTAACAATAATCTCTTTACTTTCTGGTAACATTTGGTGTACATCTAACGCAACATCCCCTGTACCAGGTGGTAAGTCAAGGATTAAGTAATCTAAGTCACCCCACACGACTTCTTTAAAGAAGCTTGTTAACATTTTACCAAGCATTGGACCTCTCCAAATTACAGGTGTGTTTTCTTCAACGAAGAAGCCCATTGAAATTACTTGTACGCCGAATCTTTCGACTGGAATGATTTTTTTATCTTTAACTTCTGGTTGTGTTCGAATACCCATCATATCTGGAACACTGAATCCGTAAATGTCTGCGTCGATAATCCCTACTTTTTTACCGAGTTTTTGTAATTTTACTGCTAGGTTAACCGTAACAGTTGATTTACCAACGCCACCTTTACCAGATGCAACAGAAATGAATTTTGTTTTCTCCATATCAAATTGATTTTCATATTCATTACCCATTGTTGCTTTATGTTTATTGATTTCTTCTTCTGGTAATTCATCAAAACGAAGCCCCACACTTTTAGCGCCTGCTTCTTTTAATTTATTTACAATTTTAATTTGTAAGTCTAGTTGCTCTTGTCCACCTAGACGTCCAATTAAAATTTTTAAACTGACATGATCTTTATCTTCGATAATTTTTAATGACTCAATGCCATTCGTTTCAGAAATTGGCACGTTAAGAATTGGATCTTTCACGTTTTCTACAATTTGACGCGCCTCTGATTCTGTTATCATTTAATGATCCCCTCTCGATATTTTGTTCATTTTAATTTCATACTATCATAATAATACATACTAATATGTAGATAAAATCCGAACTAAGTCGGATTTTAATTTAAATCATATAAAATACAATTCCAACATACTGCGCAACACTTGCTGCAATAATGAAGAAATGCCAAATCATATGGAAGTATTTTCTATCTTTTTGTGCATAAAACCATGCACCGATTGTATATAGCACTCCCCCAAGTGAGAGCATAATTATAAACATAATATTTGTATCAAATAAAAGCGTCGGTAGAAAGGGTAAAATCATCCATCCCATGACGAGGTAAAACGCGAGACTAATTTTAGGGCTAACTCTTGGACTTAACGTTTTATACAATACTCCTAAAACCGCTGCGCTCCACTGAAGGATTAAAATCGTATACCCCCAAAAGCCACCGATAACACTAATTGCAACCGGTGTATAAGTTCCTGCAATTGCAATGTAAATACAACTGTGGTCAATGAGACGCATGACATATTTATGGTGCGTTCCAGGTGCCATAATATGGTAAATCGTCGATGATAGAAACATCGTAATTATTGAAATAACGAAAATACTACCACCAATTGCATGAAGTGCTCCACCATCCACATACATATATACTGCAGTAAATGGTAGTAAAAAGATAAACAGCAACATCGCAACTCCGTGACTCACACTGTTTCCAACTTCTTCACCAAAAGATAGGGGCACAATATTCTTTAGAGTTCTTTCTGGTCTAATCACTTTTTCTGTCATTTATATCAGATTAAAACTTTCAAGATCACGACGCGCAGCTTCTACACTATCTTGACCTTCTCGATTTTTAAGTGGAGAGAACTCTCCGGCACGATCCACCTGAAGCGTATTATGTTTTTCAGCAATATGAAACACATCAAAATAAAACTTCTCAAATTTTAACGCTTCTTCTTTTACGAGGTTTAAATCTCCATCTAGAAACTCTAAGTTTTTAAGCGCCAAGTGATATGGCATTTTTGTGTGCGCTGCACGCTCTAAAAAGTCGACGCTAAATACGTGAATTCCGATATTAGCGTTTTTAAATGAGCTGTCTTCACCTTCAGGAATCTCGGTATATTCTACGACACTTTTCTTTCCATCAACTAAAGCTAAGCGCCCAACACTTTCATTCTCTTTTGGTGTAATTGATTTTGACGTCACTTCATTATTTTCTTTTAAATGAAGCCCAACAAGGATTTCATCAAGTACTTTTACGACAACATTGTCAACGTTATTCATAAATACCGCTTCAATACCACGAGATTTCATATCGTCTAACATGCCACTTGTTTTTAATGCACTAAATATACCACCGTTGCCGTTTGGTGTGATCATGACGTCTTCATTTTTAGTTAAGAGTAGTTTGCCGTCTTTTGATAATGACGGGAAGTGCTCTTGTTTAAAGAAATGAATATTTTCTCTCTTGAGATTAAAGTAATTATTTTCCTCAAAGAATTTTAATGTCTCATCATGGTTAATATCACTCGTCATAATATACCAGTGCACGTTATTATATTTTGAAATTTGTCGCGCTTGTAACTCAAACAATGATACATCGTCAAACTTAAATGTTCCTTTCGGTCCATCATAACCTAAACGCGTGCCTTGACCACCGGCCATTAAAAGTACCGCAACTTTTCCATCATTAATAGAAGAGTTCGCGAGTGATTTTAACGCTTCAACATTTAAATCATCTTTTGTAACATACGGCACTTCTGTAACGTTTGAAGTATCGAATGCTTGCTGATTAACATAAACGTCGTCATACACAGATTCAATTTCATTTAAATCTAATGTCTTTAATTGCTCGTCTAATTTACGTTTTGAGTCGTCACTTAACAAATCGTACTGTAAAATCCATTCTTTCAACTGCTACACTCCTATTCTGTGATTACTTTTTTAATTAATGTCGGATGAACCTCATCATCTCCAAATGAGTAGCAGTTTTTAACGCGTTCAATGACGTCGTCGACATTCTCTTTATTTGAGTGAATTACTGCTAATGTGTCACCTGTTTCAACTTTGTCTCCGACTTTTTTCTCTAACACAATTCCGACTGCTAAATCTATTTCACTTTCTTTTGTTTCACGACCTGCACCTAAAATAGATGCTGCAACTCCCATGTTTTCTGATTCGATTTGAGTCACGTAACCTGATACGTCAGATTTTACTTCTACTTTATACTCTGCTGTTGGAAGTAAGTTGTAGTCATCGATAACATCTCCATTACCGCCTTGACTTTCAATAAGTTGTCTAAATTTCTCTAGTGCTGATCCGTCTTCGATTGCTTTTTCAAGCATCTCACGTGCTTCTTCTAACGTATCTGCTTTTTTACCAAGTACAACCATTTGGCTACCAAGTACAAGTGATAATTCTGTTAAATCTTCTGGACCTTCACCTTTTAAAGTGTCAATTGCTTCGATGACTTCGAGCGCATTACCAATTGCGTAACCGAGTGGTTCTTCCATACTTGAAATTACTGCCATCGTATTACGTCCAACACTATTACCAATTTGAACCATTGTATGCGCGAGTGCTTCAGCATCTTTTTCATTTTTCATAAACGCTCCGTCACCGACTTTTACGTCTAACACGATACCATCAGCACCTGCCGCAATTTTTTTAGACATAATTGAACTTGCAATTAACGGAATGGAGTTTACTGTTCCTGTTACGTCACGTAGTGCGTATATTAATTTATCTGCCGGCGTTAAGTTACCAGATTGTCCGACTAACGCAAGTTTTTGTTCGTTCACTAAGTTAACGAATTCTTCTTGTGATAACTCAACATGGAATCCTTCCATCGCTTCTAGTTTGTCGACTGTTCCACCAGTATGGCCAAGGCCACGTCCACTCATTTTAGGAACAGGTACACCAACTGCTGCAACAAGTGGTGCAAGTACGAGTGTCGTCGTATCACCGACACCTCCAGTAGAGTGCTTGTCAACTTTAACGCCGTTAATATCTGATAAATCGATTTTATCTCCAGAATCTACCATTTCCATCGTAAGTGCAGACACTTCATCTTTTGTCATACCATTTAAAAAGATTGCCATAAGTAAACTCGATGCTTGATAGTCTGGGATATCTCCATTTGTATATCCTTCTACAAATGTTTTAATTTCTTCTTTTGTAAGTTCAACGTTATCACGTTTTTTAGTGATAATATCAATCATTCTAACCATAGATTAAATACTTCCTTTAACTTAATTATGTAGTTTCTTAACTATCTTCTATTTCTCCATTATAACTGATAAGTTTTCAAATGATAACTAATAGACATGTTGCATGGATGATGTATTCATTGCATAATTAACATATATTAGAAGGGTGGTTTCATACAATGAGTCCGACGAGAGAGGATTACTTAAAAATTATTTACGAACTTGGTGGTGAGTTTTCGAGAGTTTCGAATAAAGCCATTGCTGAGAAGTTAAATATCTCTCCACCAACTGTTACTGAAATGACAAGCAGTTTAGTAAAAGCAGGATGGATTGAAGTTAAGCCATATCACGGGAGCATGTTAACTAAAGAGGGCGCTGCTGAAGCTAAACGTCTCGTCCATAAACATAGATTATGGGAAGTCTTCCTCGTAAATAAGCTCGGCTTTTCAATTGAAGAAGTACATGATGAAGCAGAGCTGCTTGAGCACTCAACGACTGACAAACTTGCTAAAAAGCTTTACGAGTTTCTTGACCACCCGAAATACTGCCCACACGGCGGTGCAATATTACCTGAAGATATGAAAGCAGAAGACCTACATTCAGTGTCTTTAACTGGTGCTGAATATAATGTTTCTGTATCGATTAGCCGCTTCGTAAATGAAGACAAGTTAGTTCATTATTTTAAAAATCAAAATTTAAATATTAACGATGTTATAAATATTAAATCTTATGATAAAACACTCGATCTTTATGAAATCGAAAATGAAAGTAATAATGAAACAGTCTATATTTCTTCAAAAATCGCACAATTTATATTCGTAAGGACATAAAAAGAGTATCCGAATAGATCGGATACTCTTTTTAAATGAAGCCATAATGCTCTAACGCTTTATATAATCCGTCGTTATCGACGTGGTCTGTCACGTACTCTGCGACTGCCTTTGTTTCATCCACTGCGTTCCCCATTGCCACTGAATGCTTTACAAACTTTAACATTTCACGGTCATTTGGACCATCTCCAAACGCATAGACGTCTTCTTCATCAAATCCTAGCTTCTCAATTACTTTTTTAACTGTTTTAGCTTTCGTACCACCTTTAGGTAATACATCTAAAGATACCCGATGCCATCTTAAAAAATCCAAGTCTGTGAATTTTTCTTTGTAGTAGTCTTCTGCATCTTCTGTACAAAACAGTAAGCTTTGATAGACATCATTTGATAAATAAAAGGCCTCATCATGCACTGGGTCATGATTGAACTTTAAAGAACCGAGTCCTTCATCGATATAATCATGTCTTTTAATGTTAGATACCATATTCTCTTGATTTAGGTAGACAATCGGATGATCGTTTTTCTTTGCTTCTTTTGTAAGTAGTTCTAATAACTCTTTTTCTATCGGACGTTTGTAAATCACTTCCCCATCGACAACCGCATATTGACCGTTTAAAGAAACGTAAGAATGAATATTTAATTCATCACGTAAATCTTCAAATAAAAACGGTGCGCGACCCGTTGCAATCATCACAGTATGACCATCATTTTGTAATTTTTTAATCGCTTTTCTTGTGCTTTCAGGGACTTTTACATCAGTATTATAAAGCGTGCCGTCAATGTCAAAAAAGAACAGTTTTTTCAATATTAACCCTCCATAATTGCTGCTTTTGCGAGATCATCTGCGCGCTCATTATAGTAATCTCCAGTATGTGCTTTTACTTTTATAAAGTCGACTTCAATTTGTTGCATCAACTTTTGAATTTTTTCTTGATAAGCTTTTGTCGTTTCTTTATTTGCGCGCCACTCATGTGTCGCCCATTTTTCTAACCCCATATAGTCATAATGAACATGTATTTTACTATAATTATGTTTTACTGCGTACTCAACTGCGTACAACACACCACTAATCTCGGCACTCACGTTCCATAAATTATCCGCTTCATTTACTTTAGTTTCTTTCGAAGCTTCATGGATGACTTCATCGTTTAAAATCAGCACTGCTCCAAAGCCCGCGCGTTTAGTACGTCGATCATAACTCCCGTCGACATACGCAATTAAACCATCTAACTTTGTGTCTTTTTTCTTATTTTTATTCATAAATTCAAGTGCTTCTTCATTCGTTTTAAACGACTTATATTCAGCACCACTAAACCCCATCACTTCACGCTTCGCACTCTCCCAGTCTCTATAGATTCCAGGTGTGCGACCTTTACGTACTGCATAAAATTTACTCATGACTCTCCTCCAGGCCTCATTGTACCAAAAAAGACAGACTAGAGTCTGTCTTTAATAATTACATTTCATCGTAATCACTCCAACGTATTATTTTGCTCTCTTGTCACTTTTTAAAATAAAAGTAATAGAAATTATTAATAAACTGACTACAAATCTTAAAATACGTTTCATTTGTTTCCTTCTTTTCTGAAATTTTTCTAAAAATATCTTTATTTTAAACTTATTTCAAATAATTAATATAGTAAACAATCTAATTATACCTCATTAATTCGACTGATTTTAATCGTCAATTATAAATTATGTTGAATTCCATGTTACGATATAATTGATAATTTTATGGGAGAGAATAAAATGAATGTTATAGTATTAGCTGGATCGAATGTCGGTTCGAAAACTGCAACAGCTTTAGACTATGTGACTAATTATTTTAAAGAGCATCACAATACTCATAATATTGAAATGATTGATTTAAAAGATAAAAAACTTAACCTAGCTGATGGGCGCCACTATGAAGACTGGTCTGGAGATACTAAAGAAGTAGTTTCAAAAATGTTAGGTGCTGACGTCATCGTTATCGGTTTCCCAGTTTTCCAAGCATCTATTCCTGCAGTGTTGAAAAACTTATTTGATTTACTACCAATCGATGGACTCAGAGGAAAGACAGTTTCTATCGTTTCAACAGCTGGTTCTAATAGACACTTCTTAGTCGCAGAAATGATGTTAAAGCCTATTTTAAACTATATGAAAGCACACGTTCTTTCATCGTATGTGTTTATAACACCAGAATCATATGAAGGTAAACGACTCACAGATGTCAATATTCTTCATCGTTTAGATCGTTTAGCAGATGAAACCATCCAAATTGCTGAAGCACATAAAACATTTAGAAAAGAAATTCATAAATAAACAAAAGCGCTGGTACAGTTAAACTGTACTCAGCGCTTTTTAGTCTCTATACATAAGTAATCTTAAACCATTCAGGATAACTAATATCGTTGACCCTTCGTGTCCGATTACACCAATTGGTAAGTTAATTGCTTGAAACAGGTTCGCAACGATTAAAAGTACGATAACACTAATCGCAAATATAACGTTTGCGACGATAATGCGTTTCATCTTTTTAGATAATCCGATTGAGAATGGAATCATTGTTAAATCATCTTTAATCAGAACGACGTCTGCTGTTTCCATCGCGATGTCTGTACCTGAACCCATCGCAAAACCTGTGGATGCTTTGGCTAATGCTGGTGCGTCGTTAACCCCGTCACCGACCATTCCAACATTTCCATATTTCTCTTTTAAATCATCTAATATAGAAGATTTTTCGTCCGGCATTTTATTTGCATGTACTTCTTTAATGCCAACTTGTTTTGCGATATGTTTACCAGTGTTTTCGTTATCTCCTGTAACCATAATTGTTTGTATGCCCATATTGTTTAACTTTTCTATTGCAATTTTTGCGTTCTCTTTAACGACGTCTTCTAACGCATAGAACGCTTGTAATTCATTATCACGACTCACAAAAATCACGGTGTTTCCTGTCGATTCTTTTTCAGTCACTACACGTTGAACGTCTTCAGTCAGTTGAATGTTAGATTCAGTGAGCACATAACTGTGTTTACCAACTTTCCATTCACTACCATTATGTTTAATTAAAAATCCTTTACCTGTAATATCTTCTACGTTATCTAACTCTATGAGTGAAGTTTCTGTTAAGTATTCTAAAATAGCAGTTGCGATTGGATGTGTTGATCCAGATTCTGCACTTTTGATTACTTCATCGACATGAGTGTTATCAACGTTATCTAAATAATATACGTCAGTCACTGCTGGTTCTCCGACTGTTAACGTTCCTGTTTTGTCAAAGATAATCGCATCTAACGCATTTACGTTATCAATTGTTTGGCCACCTTTAAATATCATACCGTTACGTGCAGCATTAGAAATCGCTGAAAGAGTTGCTGGTGTGGCACTCGCTACTAACGCACATGGTGATGCAACAGTTAGGAGCACCATTCCACGATAGAACGACTCTGTCCATCCCCAGTCAAGTACGAAATATGCAAAAGCAATAAATAACGGTACTCCGATTAAGATCACTTTTACATAAGTATCTTCAATCGATTCAATAAAGCTTGCTGTTTTACTTGGTGAAGACTGTGCTTCATCTACTAATCGAATGATTTTTGAAAATAGCGTATCACTATCTTCAACTGTTACTTCAATATCGATACGGTTTCCTTCGTTAATCGTCCCTCCGACGACGTCTTCACCAGTCACTTTCTCAACTGGTACTGATTCACCTGTGACTGAAGCTTCATTAATTACGGCATTACTAGAAATCAGCTTACCGTCAATTGGAATTGTTTCACCACGTGGTACTTGCACTTTGTCACCAATTTTTAATTCTGACGTCGGAATAACTTCAACCTCACCAGCATCATTATAACGACGCGCTTCATCTGGCGTTAAATTCATTAACTCAGAAATTGCATTACGGCTTTTCTCATTCGCCATCGTCTCCATCGCTTCAGCTAAACTGAATATGAAAATTAATAATGCACCTTCCATCCAGTAACCAATCACTGAAGCACCGATCGCAGCTAAAATCATTAACACATCAACGTTTAAATGCTTATCATAAATAAGTTCTTCAATTCCGTTTTTCGCGCTATAATATCCCCCGATTAAAAAAGCAACGATAAACACCGGAATCGCTACATTTTCTAGGCCTTGAGACTGAAGTATGATTCCAGCCACAATAAGGACTGCACATATAATTGTGTTTCTCATACCTTGATTTTCAAGCCATTTTTTCAAGTTGTCCACCTTCTAATTTAGAATATCATCTTTTTATTTATCATCTATCTATTATTAATTATAATTATTCTAAATAGTAAAAGCAATTGAATAGTCTAATATTAATATAATAATTTAGATATCAGGGTTTAATTATTTCAAAATAGTGTTATTATTTATGATTATAATATTTAAAAAAAGGAGCGTTTTAATGAAAAATAAAAATAAGCTATCACCAGTTTTCATTTACGCATCAATTTTGGTACTCATTCTCGTTATTTTTGGAATGATTATGCCTAAACGCTTTGGTGATGTAACTGGTACTTTAAGTTCTTGGATTACAAATACATTCGGATGGTATTATATGATTCTTGTTACCATCATAATTCTTTTCTCACTTTTCTTAATATTTAGTCCTATTGGTAAATTAAAACTCGGAAAGCCAAATGATGAACCAGAGTTTAAAACTATTTCTTGGCTTGCGATGTTATTTAGTGCTGGAATGGGTATTGGTCTTGTATTTTACGGTGCATCTGAACCTATTTCTCACTATTTAATGCCTCCTTCTACTGAACCTGAAACGAAGGAAGCTTTTATGGAATCTATGCGTTCAACAATTTTTCATTATGGTTTTCATCCATGGGCAGTATATGGAATTGTTGCATTATCACTTGCTTACTTCCAATTTAGAAAAAACGAAGATGGTTTACTTTCTAAAACATTAAGACCTATTTTTGGTGATCGCGTTGATGGACCACTTGGAACGATCATCGACGTGCTGTCTGTATTTGCAACAATTATAGGTGTCGCAGTGTCTCTAGGTGTTGGAACATTACAAATTAATGCGGGTTTAAATTATCTATTTAACATTCCACAAAACATCCTTATACAATTCGTTATCATATTTGTTGTTACAATTCTTTTCCTTATAAGTGCATGGAGCGGTTTATCGAAAGGAATCCAGTATTTAAGTAACATCAATATGTCGTTAGCAATACTACTATTAATATCACTATTTTTTATTGGACCAACTATTTTAATTCTAAATATGATGACAACAACAGCAGGCTCTTATCTTGGTACTTTCTTAGAAAACAGTTTTGATGTGGCACCATTATATGAACAAAAATCTTCTTGGCTAAAAGACTGGACAATATACTACTGGGGTTGGTGGATTAGTTGGAGTCCGTTTGTAGGTATATTTATTGCACGTGTATCAAAAGGACGTTCAATTAGAGAATTTGTTATTGCTGTATTACTTGTGCCAACAATTATTAGTTTAATTTGGTTTAGTGTATTCGGTACTACAGGAGTTACTGTTGCTCAGAGTTCAGATAGCATTTTAAGTTTACCACCCGAAACTCAATTGTTTGCCATATTTAACGAATTACCATTAAGTGTTGTTCTTTCAACAATAGCATTACTACTTGTTTCTATTTTCTTTATAACATCTGCAGACTCCGCAACGTTTGTTTTAGGAATGCAAACTTCTTACGGTGATTTACAACCTCCGAAAGGCGTAAAAATCATTTGGGGAGTTTTATTATCTCTAATCGCATTTGTCCTGCTGTTAACAGGTGGAGATGAAGGTCTAGGTGCACTTCAATCCGCAGCAATTATTTCAGCGTTTCCTTTTAGTATTGTAATTATACTTATGACTATCAGCTTCTTTAAAGATGCTAACTTGGAACGTAAACATCTCGGTCTTACAATAACTCCAGATAAAAAACGATTAGAAGAATATCACGAACATGTTGAAGAACACCCACATACTGATATGAACCGCGAAGATACAAATAATGTATTTTAAATTATTTAAGAGACTGTCTAGCAGTCTCTTTTTTTATATAAAAATTTATTGTTTATTTAATAAATAATAGGTATGATATGAATAATTAACTTTTACCGGAGTGATTGCATCGAATGAATATGTCAAAAAAAGATTTCTTTTTCAATATCCTTAACGGAATGGCGATTGGTATCGTTGTTTCTTTAGTTACAAGTGCGTTACTTGGAGAGATTTTAAAATTTTTAGGCCGTTATTCTGAAGTATTTTTAATTATTGGAAATGCTGTAAATTCTTTTCAACTCATTACATCAGTGATTATCGGCGTTTTAGCTGGAATTAACTTAAAATTCGACGGAATTAGAAGTGTTATATTAGGTGGTGCTGCATTAATTGGATCAGGTGCACTATTGTTTGAAGAGTCTGGTATACGTATACAAGGAATGGGCGATTTAATTAACGTTTTAGTCACGCTGATTATTGCAGCGGCGATTATCGTTTTAATTGGTGATAAACTTGGTTCATTGAACATTGTATTCTTACCGTTTCTCGGTGGAGTTGTTCCAGGTTTAATTGGATTATTGATATTACCTTATTCACAAGCAGTAACGACAGCGTTAGGTGACGTAATCACTCGCTTCACAGAGTTAAATCCATTATTAATGACAATATTTATTTGTGTGTTTTACTCTGCACTATTAGCTACACCAATTTCACTCATTGCGATCGCAACAGTTGTTGGTTTGTCTGGCCTTGCAAGTGGTGCTGCGAACTTAGGTATTTTAACTGCATGTATGACGTTCTTATTCGGTTCAATTGGTGTGAACAATAAGGGAACGATTATCGCACTTATTATTGGTACAGGTAAAATGATGATGCCCGTATACTTTAAACATCCAATTATTGTTGTTCCATTGATTATTAACGGAATTATCGTCGGTGCAACAGGATACTTCATGAATGTGCAAGGAACTCCGATGTCCGCTGGTTTTGGTCATACTGGTCTTGTCGGACCAATTAATTCACTTGCATTAATGGATGGTAGTACGAGTGTTAATATTGTAAAACTTACAGTTGCATACTTAATTGTACCCGTCATTGCAGCATTTATTGTCAATAAATTATGCTTGAAATTTTTACCAAATTACACAAAAGAGATGTACTTATTTAAACCATAAAAAAATCTGCCTCTTAGTAAGAGGCAGATTTCTTATTAACTAAACGGATATGGTAACGGACCGCGCTGCGTACTCATCCATTTTATATCTGTAAAGTCTTCAAGTACATACGGATTTCCATAGCGACCCATTCCACTATTTTTCACGCCACCAAACGGTATATTCGGAAAATCTAGTACTGGCTGTTCGTTTACATGTACCATTCCAGACTCAATTTGTTCTGCATATTTTTGACCAGTTTCAACATCTCCAGTGAATACCGCTGCCGTTAAACCATAGTCTGTATCATTTGCAAGTTTAATTGCTTCATCATTTGAATTTGCTTTAATGACTAATCCTATTGGACTAAATAATTCAGTTTGCGCAATTTCACTATCATTTTTAATATCTTTAAAGATAAACGGTGTCACGAAGTTACCAGTCACTTCACCCTCTAACACCATTTCTCCAGATTCTTTTGCCATTTCAATAAATTTCTTTGTTTTCTCTAATTGATCCTTATTTATAATTGGTCCAATAATACCTAATTTATTGTCTTCGTTTGTTAGTTTTAAATGCTCTGCGGCAACTTTAAATTTCTCTATAAATTCATCGTATACTGCTTCATGCACAATAATTCGGTTTACACTCATACAAATTTGCCCAGAATGCATATATTTCCCAGGAATTAACGCACGTACAGCATGATCTAAATTCGCATCATCCATTACGATAAATGGACTATTACCACCAAGCTCTAATGCCATCGATATAAATCGATCATTCGTCACTTCTCGAATATGTTTACCAACTGCAGTAGAACCTGTGAAGCTAATTGCGTTAATATTATCGTTAATAAAGAATTCATCGCCAACAATACTAGATTTTGTTAAAATCATTTGAAACACATCCGATGGTACGCCTGCTTCTCTTAATAAGACGGCTGGAATCGAACCACTGACAATTCCTGTTTGAACATCTGGTTTATGAACGACTGCATTACCTAACGCAAGCGCTGGTGCAATCGTACGCATTGACAAGTGTAACGGGAAGTTAAACGGTGCGACAGACGACATGATTCCTTTAGGTGAACGGTAGATTAAGTTTTTCTTTCCTGGTATTAAAGATTTACGATTATCTACATGCCCCACTTGATCGACTAGCTTTAAAGCTTCTTTAATGATATTCATCGTCGCTACATATTCTGCATTTGCTTTTACAAACGTACTACCACTTTCTTTAATCAGTACATCTACAATATTTTTTCTATGCTGAATAAATAGCTTAATTAAATTCTTAAGTACTTTTTTACGCTTTTTCGGATTATCTTTCCATTCACTGTTACTTGCAACGTCAAATGCATATTTCGTTTGTTCTAAACTCGCGAGTGGAATTTCAGCAAGTACTGAATCATCAAATGGATTTAATGACTCAAATGTTTTACCACTATCCCCTTCTACAAACTGTCCATCTATATAACTTTTATTTAATGATAGAAATATATTACTCATTTAATCAACTCCATTAAAAATAGATACCCTTTTTCTAAACTTTTTAAAACATATCTATTTACTATGAATTGTTTTCTGTATATAATGACATATGACTATTACAAAAAAGGGAGATTTACATGGATGTAACTTTTGTTATATTGAATTTAATTGTCTTTTTACTGCTCCTTGGTGCAGTTTTTTTCATGCAAAAAAAACATATCAAGTTTTCTTATAGAGTACTCATCGCTCTAGTTATTGGACTTGCTTTTGGAGGTATCCTCCAATTAATATACGGTTCAGAATCATCAGTACTGTCAACGACATCTAACTGGATCAACATGGTTGGTGGAGGATTTATACGATTACTACGTATGATTGTAATTCCATTAATCTTCATTTCTATTTTAAGTGCGTTTGCTAAGTTAGAAGCAAAAGAGAAATTTTTAAAGTCTGCAGTTAAAACGATTGGTATTTTACTCGGTACCGTTGCAATTGCGGCAGTCATCGGTATTTCAACTGCTTTACTATTTAACTTAGATGCTTCAAGTATTAACTTAGGTCAAGCTGAGGAATCACGTGCATTAGATATTGAAACTACAGCTTCTGAAATTGAAGATTTAACGTTACCTGAACAAATTACTGAATTGCTTCCAGCAAATCCATTTTTAGACTTTACAGGGGAACGTCCAACTTCAACAATCGCAGTTGTTATATTCGCTGCATTTCTAGGTTATGCACTATTAAAATTCAAAAAACATAATGAAGAAAGAGCAAGTAGATTATCTGAAGGTATTTTAATCGTTAATGATTGGGTCATGGAACTCGTTAAAATTATTTTAAGATTAACACCATATGGTATTTTAGCGATTATGACAAACACTGTCGCAACGAGTGACTTTAGAGCTTTAATAGATTTAGGTCTGTTCGTCGTTGCATCGTATGTAGCATTAATTATAATGTTTATTATTCATTTAATTATTCTTATGTTTACAGGATTAAACCCAATCACATATGTTAAAAAATCATCTGAAGCATTATTATTTGCATTCTCGTCACGTTCAAGTGCTGGATCATTACCATTAAATATCCAAACTCAAACGACAAGACTTGGTGTGCCTTCAAGTATTGCAAACTTCTCTGCAAGCTTTGGATTATCTATTGGTCAAAACGGATGTGCGGGTATTTATCCTTCAATGCTAGCAATTATGGTCGCACCTGTTGCTGGAGTTGAAGTAGATTTAACATTTATTTTAACTTTAGTTGTAGTTATTGTAATTACTAGTTTAGGAATTGCAGGTGTTGGTGGTGGTGCAACATTTGCAGCTATCATCGTACTAAGTACAATGAACCTTCCTGTCGCTTTAGCAGCTGTACTAATTTCTGTTGAACCACTTATTGATATGGGACGTACTGCTCTAAACGTTAGTGACTCAATGGTTGCGGGTACAGTGACAGCAAAAACAAACGGCACTCTTGATAAATCTGTATATAATAGCACAGATTATGATGAACTTACAACTTCAAATATATAATTTTAAAAACTTCTCATATTTTATGAGAAGTTTTTTTGTTTAGACTTTTATAAATAAGGTATACTAAAATTACAGAATATTTATATTAATTATAATTTTATTAGGAGGGGTCAAATTGGATCAGGTAAAAGATACAGTTAAAATAACTCTAAACAACCGACCAGTTGAAGTTCCTAGTAATGCATCAGTACTCGATTATTTAAGGTTTAAAGGAATCGAAGTACCTAGTCTTTGCTATCACGAATCACTAGGACCAATCGAAACATGTGATACTTGTATTGTTGAAGTGAATGGAGAACTTGTGCGTTCATGTTCTACAAAACTTAATGATGGTGACGTCGTTAAAACAGGTGGAAGTGAGGTTGTTGAAGCACAACTCATCGCTTTAGATAGAGTTCTTGGTAACCACGAGCTATATTGTACAGTTTGTGATTTTAATAATGGCAACTGTGAAATACATAATACTGTTCAAGAAATGAAAATCGATGCACAAGATAGTTTACATAGAGAAAAAGGAGAAGTAAATCGTGGTAAATTTTACCGCTATGATCCGAACCAATGTATTCTTTGTGGACGTTGTGTTGAAGCATGTCAAAACGTACAAGTCAATGAAACATTACTCATCGATTGGACGTTAGATCGCCCGCGTGTAATTTGGGATGGCGACAGTGATATTAATATAGACGAATCTTCTTGTGTAAACTGTGGTCACTGTTCTACTGTATGTCCATGTAACGCAATGATGGAAGTGAATATGGAAGGCGAAGCTGGTTTCCTAACAGGAATGCTTCAAGAATCATTCCGTCCTGCAGTTGAAGTTACAAAAGCTGTTGAAACAGGTTACGGTCCATTAATGGCAATCTCTGATACTGAATCTATTTTACGTGAAGATCGTATTAAAAAAACAAAGACAGTATGTACATATTGTGGGGTTGGTTGCTCATTTGACGTATGGACAAAAGGACGCGACATTCTTAAAATCGAACCTCAAAAAGATGCACCTGCAAATGGAATCTCCACTTGTGTAAAAGGTAAATTCGGTTGGGACTTTGTAAATAGTGAAGAACGTCTCACTAAACCTTTAATTCGTAAAGGTGATGAATTTGTAGAATCTACATGGGAAGAAGCATACGACTTAATTACTTCTAAATTTAAAGAAAAAGTAGAAGAAAAAGGCCCAGATGCTCTAGGATTTATTTCATCTTCTAAATGTACAAATGAAGATGCATTCTTAATGCAAAAATTTGCACGTAGCGTGATTGGTACAAATAACGTAGATAACTGTTCTAGATACTGTCAATCTCCAGCAACGATGGGATTATGGAGAACAGTTGGTTACGGCGGAGACTCTGGTGGAATTGAAGATATCGAAAAAGCAGATCTTAAGATTTGTATCGGTACAAACACAGCAGAAGCACACCCTGTTATCGCAACACGTATTAAATCTTCACAAAAATTAGATGGTAAAAAAGTCATCGTTTCTGACATACGTAAACATGAACTCGCAGAGCGTGCGGACTTATTCATTCGTCCAAATCCAGGTAGTGACATCGTGTGGCTAAATGCTGTAACGAAATACATTATCGATAATGACAAACACGATAAAGCATTCATTGATGAGTTCGTTTTAAACTTTGACAAACTTAAAGAATCTCTAGAAAAATTCACATTAGATTACGCTGAAGAACATACTGGACTTTCAAAAGAAACAATTATTGAAATTGCTGAATCAATTATCGAAGCTGACACAACTGCAGTTATGTGGGCAATGGGTATTACACAGCACAGCGGCGGTTCTGACGCTTCAACAGCAATTTCTAACTTATTACTTGCTACAGGTAACTACAGAAAACCTGGTGCAGGTTCTTACCCACTACGTGGTCACAACAACGTACAAGGTGCAAGTGACATGGGTAGTATGCCAGATAGATTCACTGGTTACCAAAAAGTGACTGACGAAGCAGTTAGAGAAAAATTCAGTAAATACTGGAACAAAGACCTTTCAGGTACTCCAGGATTAAATAACCACGGAATGGTTGATGCGATTCACGACGGTGAATTAGATATGCTTTACATTAAAGGTGAAGATATGGGGCTCGTTGATGCGAACGTTAACTATGTACGCGCAGCGTTTGAAAAACTAGACTTTTTCGTCGTCCAAGATATTTTCTTCTCTAAAACAGCAGAATACGCAGACGTTATATTACCAGCAAGCCCGTCACTCGAAAAAGACGGTACATTCGTAAATACAGAACGTCGTATCCAGCGTCTATATAAAGTATTCGAACCACTTGAAGGTACGAAACCTGACTGGGAAATCATTCAAGAACTTGCAAATCATATGGGAGAAAACTGGAATTACAATCACCCTTCAGAAATTATGGATGAGATCGCAAAACTTACACCGATCTTTAGTGGTGTAAGCTACGACTTACTTGAAGGCTATAACAGTTTACAATGGCCAGTATTTGAAGATGGTACAGATTCACCACTTCTATTCACTGAAAGATTTAACTTTGATGACGGTATGGCGAGATTCTTCCCAGTGGACTGGACAAAACCATTAGATTTTGAAGAAGAGTATGATATTCACGTAAACAACGGTCGTCTACTCGAGCACTTCCACGAAGGTAATATGACTTATCAATCAGAAGGACTAACTCATGAAACACCTGAAGTATTCTTAGAAGTTTCACATGAACTTGCTGAAGAGAGAGATTTAAAAGACGGAACGCTCGTTAGACTACAGTCTCCTTACGGTAAAGTTGAACTAAAAACAATCGTGACAGACAGAGTATTTGGTAAAGAAGTATACTTACCGATGAACGACCAAGGTGACGGTGCAATTAACTTACTTACAAGTTCTTATGCCGATAAAGACACAGATACTCCAGCATACAAAGAAATTAGTGCGAAAATGACTGTGCTCGGCCATGAAGATTCACCACTACCTAAACACAACTTTAGATATGGTAACCGTCAACCACAAATGGGTGTTAACGTTGAAGCAAAATGGGCACGTGATGATTACACATTCCCTGGTGATCTTGTCAAAGAAAGAAAGGTGAAGCAGAATGGCGAAAGCAACAACTAAAATTAAGTATATGGAAGTTGATAAAGAAAAAGCGCACGCTGAAAGCCTTAAAGAACTTGAAACACTTTTAATAGAAAATAAAGATTTAATCGAAAAAACAATAGAAGTTCTTCGTTTACTTGATGATCATGAGGTGCTTAATTTAACACGTGCAGGTCTAAATAAAAGCGACAAAGCACTCACACGTGTTCTAAATGCGTTAATTGATAACGACATTACTTCATCGATTCAAAATGTTCTTTTAATGACTGAGATAATCGGAAAGCTTGATATTGAAAATGTTGAAAAAACAGTTCTTAAAGTCAATCAAGGGGTTATTGATGCAGGTCTATATGAAGAGAAAAGTAAAAAAGATGGTTGGTTAGGCCTATTCAAAGTATTAAATGACCCTCACTTCATTGAAGGATCTAACACTCTATTATCATTTGTAAAAGCATTTGGCTATACAACAGATGAATTAAAAGAAAAACAAAATATTAAAAGAAAAGTAAATACTTTTTCTCCTAAACCTTCAACGAGTAAACACAGTGAAAGTACTAATAATCAACTCAGTAGTAATAAAAAATTGATTGCTGCAACAACGATTGGTTTAAGTACACTGGTAACTGCTGCTTATGTTTTTAAAAAATAATTTTAAATTTATGTTTTAAAAATTATTTGTCGGGTAAATATTAACTACATTCAGAAATGAAAGGTATGATATTTATGGCTAAAGGCGAAGGCAAATTAGATCAAATTAAAGGTAACGTTAAAGAAGCAGCAGGTAAAGCTGTTGACGACAAAAAAGCTGAACACGAAGGTAAAGCAGATCAATTAGCAGGTAAAGCTAAAGATGCTGTAGATAGCGCATCTAAAAAAACTAAAGATCAAATCGACAATTTAAGTGAGTAATTCACATTTAAAATAGTTAAAAGAGCTGATGATTCATCATCAGCTCTTTTTCTATTCTATAATTTTTATATCATCTTCTAATTCTGCCCAGTGATTTAATGGACCATGACCATGACCGACTTGAATTCCATGTTGTACAGCACTTTGTATAAATTTCTTTGCAGTAATAATTGACTCTCTAAGTGTTTCTCCTTTTGCAAGTTCTGAAGTAATACATGCCGCAAAAGTATCTCCTGTGCCGTGTGTACGATTCGTATCAATTCTTTTTCCTCTTAGCCAGAATGATTCATTTTCTAATAACACGTAATCATCTGAGTAATTACTATCCCTATGACCGCCTTTAATCACCACGTTAGTTGCTCCGATTTTCTTTAAATAATTCGCTGCTTTTACCATATCTTCTTTTGATTCTATTTCTAAACCAGTAAGCACTTCAGCTTCTGGTATATTTGGTGTAATGAGAGTTGAGAGCGGTAATAATTCATTTTTTATAGAGTCAATCGCATCATCTTCTAATAATTTATGACCGCCTTTTGCAATCATCACTGGATCTAGTATATATGGGCCAAAATCAACTTTTTTCAAGTTTTTTACAACACACTTCACATGTGCCTCACTCGCGAGCATCCCAGTTTTACATGCACCGATTTTAAAATCGTCCGCGAGTGAATCGAACTGTGCATCAATAAATTCTGTTGGTATAAAATAAGCATCTTGTACACCTTTAGTATTTTGTGCAGTGAGTGCAACAATGATACTCATTCCAAATACACTTCGTGCTTGAAATGTTTTTAAATCTGCTTGAATACCTGCGCCTCCACCAGAGTCTGAACCCGCAATTGTGACAGTTTGTGGTGTTGAGTTAATCATTTATCTATCCTCCAAAATCGTATCAATTTTATTTTTCAAAGCGTTAACTTTCTCAGATACATTTTCTGCTAACATAATTTCAGACACAATTGCTGCACCCTTCACACCAGTACCTTTTAAAATATCTAAATTATGCTCTTTTAGACCACCAATACCGACAGCTGGAACATCTGTATGTTGAATAACTTCCATTAACTCTTCTTTTGAAAGTACATTCGTTTCTTTTGTGTCAGTATTAAAGAAAGCACCCACACCGAAATAATCTGCGCCCCCATCGCGTGCCTCTTCAGCACGTTTTTTTGTTTTAACTGACACTCCTATGATTTTATCTGGACCTAAAATTTTACGATTTACATCAACAGGTAATTCATTGTCACCGATATGAACACCTGCAGCATCTACTGCGAGACAAATATCCGCTCGGTCATTAATAATTAGCGGCACGTTATATTTGTCCGTCACTTCTTTTACTTTTACAGCAAGTTCGTAAAAATCATGCGTCGATAATTCTTTTTCACGGAGTTGCACAATCGTGACACCATTTTGACACGCCATGTCGATAATCGATAAAAACTCCTCATCGCTGTAATCATAATGTCCCGTCACTAAATATAAACTTAGATCAAATGTCATACGTATTCTCCTTTTACTTCTTTTGTCCAATCTGTATCTTTTAACAGTGATAATTCATTTAATAAATGAAATCTAAAATCATTTAGTCCGTGACTTTTATCCTCAGCAATTTCACCACAAATGTTAAAGTAACTTACTGCGTTAATACACGCATTAAGTGGATCCATTCCGTCTCCAATTAATGCTCCAGCAAGCGCACCGACTACATCACCTGTTCCAGTAAAATTACCATTATTTTCTACACCGTTATATAATTTTACTGCCTGATTTTTACTAACGATAACATCTACTGGTCCTGTTACCATAAACACAGTGTTCTTATACGTTTCAACTTGTTTTTTTAATGCGTCAATTAATTCATCTAAACTTGTATTCGTTGTATCCTCGTCACCAACGTCTACACCGCGCCCATGACTTTTTAATTTACAAAATGCTCGAATCTCAGACATGTTTCCTTTAATAATTGAAGGATGATTGTCTATAATTTCTTCACCAACATTATTTCTAAATTCTCCAATACCGTAACCAACCAAATCTACAATAAATGGCTTACCATATTTTTTTGCAAGTTTACTTGCACTTTGAAGATTATCATTCTCACCTTGCAGTATACGTCCTAAGTTTAAAAGAACTGCATCTACTACTTTAATGACGTCATCTTGCTCATCTGTATGTGCTGCCATAATTGGCTTTGCCCCAACATAAAGTAAACTATTTGCCATCGTTTCGATCGTGACATTATTTGTTAAGCAGTCGACTAATGGACTATCTTGAAGCGGAAAACCTTGCTTAAATTCCAACAAAAAAGCACTCCTTAATTATTTACATAATTTCGGAGTGCTCAAAGAATCCCTAAACAATTATTACCTACGCCAGCATTACCTGAACAGGTTCAATGGGTATAATCTCAGCCACAAATGTAGCACCCCGAATCGTCTATTATATTTTCTTTAGTATAACATACAGTTTGCCATTAATTAGGAATTTTTGTGGGGGGTCGCGTGTTTATCGCAAGCGATAGTTATCTTTTACACTATCTCTTAAGATAAATTTCCTGCTATCGCAAGTAATAGTCACCTTTTACACTATCTCTTTGGATAAACTACCCGCTATCACAAGTGATAGGCACTTATTACACTATCTCTTGAGATAAACTAACCACTATCGCAAATGATAGGCACTTATTACACTATCTCTTAAGATAAACTAACCACTATCGCAAATGATAGGCACCTATTACACTATCTCTTAGGATAAAGTTCCTTCTTCCCCATCATCTCCATGAAAGATTTCTTCAATCGACTGCGGTATTTTCTTTAATATTAAGTTCACACCAGAGTTATTGATGTGCGTCGTAGATACTAAGTTTCCATACAGTTTCATTCTTTCTAACACACCTGCTTCAGATATTACCGAAAACTCTGGATAAGTGATCTTAATACCGCCGAGCTCATCGACTTCGAGTACACCTTTTTCGAGCAGTGTTTTCACTAGAGGTGACGCGTTATTTTCATCAGCTAAATTTTTACCGCTTAAGTTCGGACCAACCGCACTCACCATGACATATGCTGAATAATCACCATCTTCTGAATGGATAACAAACTCATCATTGTAGCAAATATCTTCGACGCCTGATACGTACGTTAATTGACCCGCTTCAATCAGTTCTACGATTTTTTCAGCTGTCATTTTTGGAAATGGACCTGTCAATTGTCCGTGGACACCTTTAATATGTTTCATGTAATATTTTTTATCTTCTAACGATAAATCATTCCACACTTCTCGAAGTACTTCTGATAACTCTTCTGCGGTTTCTTCTAATACACCTAAAGTGTCTAAATGATTCAGTTGATATTTAAGCGTCTCAAGGACGGGCATCTCATTTAACTTTTTTATAAATTTAAAATCAATACCTTGTCTCTTAGTTTCTTCTTTAAAGATCTCAACAATATCGTGAATTGTGATGTCTTTTTTATTTTTTAGCGCGTTTACATCAATACTAACTTCCGCCTCATTTCCGCGGATAAATGGCACTGTACCACTTCTTGAAGTAACGATAATATCATTTTTATAGTTATGTTTGTATAAGTACATAATAATATCGAGAGATGTTAGATTTGTTCCGATTATACCGACAGATTTTGAATTTAATAATAATTCACTGTGATCTTCTATTGGGAATGGTGTTGCGATATATTTTTTAATATCTTTTAGATTATAAATATCTGTTTGAGGAAGTTGTCCGATGCATAAATGAACAACATCTACTTCATAATCATTATCCGTTTTAATAACGTACTTATCCTTTTTTACATCAATATCATTAACGATAGACGGTACAAATTTAACCCGTTCATCTTTTATGTATTCTAAAAATACATCTTTTGAATATTTACCGAATTCTGGACGAGTAATGAATTCATGATTTAATAGTTCTGGTTCTGTTTCTTTTAAGTATTTTACGTATTCTTTTTTGTCATCCCATGGTTCAAGCGTCATTTTTTTAAGTCGCTGGTTTAATAACAATGCGTCATCATCGGGACCAAAAGGATAACCGATTCCCGCAGAGTTGCGATCATCGAATATGTAAATCTCCATATCATCAATATTAATATGATCAATATAATAGCGAAGTGTTCCTATACCAGCCATACCTGCGCCAACAATTGCAATTTTCATATAGAGCCTCTTTTCTAGTAAGTTTTAATTTCTTTTACCCGTTTTTTACTATAAAAAATCCTGCCCAATCGGACAGGATTTTAATATTATGACGGGTTGTTTGACCAAATGCCCGCTTCTTTTAATACAACTCTTCGGTTGAGTTTCAATGCATCAATCATTAATTCAGCGAAATCTTCTGGCTGAAGAACAGAGTCTTTATCTCCATCAGTAATTTTTAAGTCATTGATTGACATATCTGTTGCAACTGTACTTGGTGTGAATGTCATCACACGGATGTTATGCTTTCTAACTTCCATCATTAGAGATTCACTTAAACCAATAACACCTGCTTTACTTGCTGAATATGCACTCGTTACTGGACCACCTTTTTGACCAGCTGTTGAAGAGATGTTAATAATATCTCCAGTTTCTCTTTCGATCATTTGACCAAGTACTGCACGTGTTGTGTAGTACACACCTTTTAAGTTTACATCGACAATATTTGTCCACTCTTCTGGATCTAATTCTAAGAAGTTACCGAATTTAGAAATACCAGCGTTATTGATTAAAATATCAATGTTACCCAGTTCTTCTTGAATATCGTTAACTGCTTTTGTAATACTATCTAAATCAGAAACGTCACCTGTCGCAATTGCTACATTTATATCATACTCTTTTAACTCATCTTGTACTTTTTCTAAGTTTTCAACTGAACGTGCAACAAGTCCAACATTTACACCGTTTTTCGCAAGTTCTAATGCTACCGCACGACCAATGCCGCGGCCACCACCTGTAATTAGTGCAACTTTATTGTTTAACTCTTCCATAGTACCTCTCCTTATAAGAATCCGATTTGGATGATAAATAATACCGCAAACACATATATTAACGGATGAACTTCATTTTTTCTACCCGCAAAGATTTTTAACAGTGGATACGTAATAAATCCGAGTGCAATTCCCGTTCTGATACTTGAAGTAAATGGTACTGTTTGCAATTATTTCGATAGAAATCTGTTTCTCCTTTCCAATAGTAAATACACTTGTTTTCTGTATAATAATAATCAAATAGATATCGTGAGGTGTTCATATGGCTAAAAAGAGTTATCGTAAGCGTCGAACTGTTCAGTTAAGTATCGGTATCGTTCTGATTCTAATTATTATCCCTATTTTCGTTGGAGTCTATTCGCTATTCAAACCGCTCCCTGAAGGTATTTCTGTTCAGTCTGATTTTAGAAAAACAGATGATTTAGACATACTCTATGACGTGACTTATGAAGATAAAAACAAAGCAGTCCATCATGACCAGGAAATCGTTGATACGATGTACGAAGTGATTGATAATGCTGAGGAGTTTATCGTTTTAGATATGTTTTTATTTAATAATGACTATAATCACGACACATTGGAGTTTCCAACGTTGTCTGATAATTTTGCAGATCGCTTAGTACAAAAGAAAGAAGAGTCTGACATTCCAATTACCGTCATCACGGATCCCATCAACTCTTTTTATGGTACATATGACACGAAAGTATACAAAAAATTACGTGACGCTGGAATTGATGTGATTGAAACGAATCTGTCTCAATTAAGAGATTCTAACTATTTATACAGTGGCTATTACAGGACGTATCTTACTTGGATAAAACCAGGCGGTTTAAAAATTTTACCAAACGCACTTCGTCCGATGGATGACAAAGTGGGTATCGGGAGTTATTTAAGACTCTTAAACTTCAAAGCCAATCACCGCAAGACAATCATGAGTGAAAAGGAAGGCGTTATCACTTCACTAAATCCGCATGATGGTTCTAGCTTACACTCAAATATTGCAGTGAGGTTTGCCGGTGATACTTTAAATGATCTATTAAAAAGTGAAATTGCTGTTCTAGATTTCTCAGGCTATGATACATCTAAAATTAAAAAGTATGAAATTGAAACTGATAATAATACAGGTGAGTATGAAATTTCTCTCGTCACTGAAAGTAAGATTAGAGGAGCGCTAATTGATACCGTGAATACATCTGAAGCGGGCGATTCTCTTAAAATCGGTGTGTTTTATCTTTCAGATCGCGGATTTATAAAAGCACTGAAGAAGGCGTTAGATCGCGATGTGAAGGTGCAACTGATTTTAGATATTAACCAAGATGCTTTTGGTAATGAGAAGAACGGTATTCCAAACAAACCGGTAGCGAGCGAGTTAATGAACTACAAAAACCCTCCAGAAATTCGTTGGTATAAGTCGCATGGCGAGCAGTATCATGCAAAATTTATGCTTCATAACAATGGTGAGGAATCCACATTAATTTTAGGCTCACCTAACTTTACAAGACGTAACTTGAAAGACTTAAACCTAGAGACAGACCTTATTGTGAAGTCAAATTCGAACAGCGAAGAAATGATTGCTATGAACGAATACTACAATAGACTTTGGAACAACGAAGATGATATTTACACGCTCGATTATGAAGAAGAATCAGAAGATAGTGTTATGAAAACAATCCTATACAGAATTCAAGAAGGGCTAGGTCTCTCCACATTTTAGGAATAGTTATCTTACATAGTTCGTTTTATTAATATGCTCATGCTAAATATATATAAAACTTCCTGTGTTTATTATTTTTTATTTAGTAATATTAATAGTTTTTGCTATAATTACTCTAATTCAATTTATTTAAGGAGAAAATGTTAATGAGATTTCGATTGATATTATGTTTACTGGCATTAACTCTTTCTGCTTGTAGCCAATCAGAAGAAAAGCCTGGTGATGTTGTCGTTGAGCGAAAGGATAATTCAGAACAAGACAAACAAATAGCAGACGAAAAGAAAGATAAAGACGATAAAGATAACAAAGATAATGAGAACAATAAAAAAACAGATATGAAAAAAGATACTGAGGATAAGTCTAAAGAGAAACAGTCTTATGAAAATTTAACTGTCAATGACATCGTTGCAATGGCTATTAAAGAAGATTCAATCAGCGACGTTAGTATCACTGCTGATGATTTGTTATCTGGCTCTTTTGAACATATTGGAGTTGGACCTACTACTTCAGTTCATAAAATAGACCGTTTACTATTAAATCCCGTGGATTATCATGATCACCCTGGCTTGACTAAAAATCAAAAAATTTATGCAGTATCTCAACGAAAAATAAATGCAGTATCCATAATAATTATAGATGAAGAAACAAATGAAATTGTCATAACAGTATCACAATATCCTGCGCCTTATGAAGAATTAAGAGAAATAGGGTATGTATTTAATATTAAAGATTTATTTGAAAAACACTACGATGATGACTTAGAAAAGATATCACAAAAAGTCGTTTTAGCTGATGAAATGACTTACGAAGATTACTCAAAAGAAGATATCATCGCTCTAGCGTGGCTGACATATCATTACAATGATGAAACAATAGATTCGATTCCAATAGAACCGACAACGCCTTACCTCACATATAGTGACAAGAGTAATGAACCACTAAATCCTTATAATAAAGATAGTACTGTGCCTCTACCGGAAGGGACGACAGTTATTCTTGGTGAAGTGCTCGCTGATGGACAAGTGACTTTTATCGATAACAAAGATGGTACATTTACGTATTATTTAGTGCCTTCACATTTTCACGATTTAAGATGGCTCGATGATGATAATTACTCACTCAACGAATCTAAGAAAATTATTAATGAGGCAAAAGTTTTACCTATCCTTGAAGTTCCTTACGACATCTTACAAAACTACAGCAATATCGTAAAACCATCAGAGTATTGATTGGTACATTGCATGTGATTATGTAAATAAAAAATACGGTAAATGATTCAAAGATCATTTACCGTATTTTCATTTTATTCGTTCTCTGTATAGTATTCCTTACCTTCACGTTTCTCATCTGACAATTCAATATCTGTATGAGTCAAAACATCTTTCCTTATAAGAATCCGATTTGGATGATAAATAATACTGCAAATACATATATTAACGGATGAACTTCTTTACCTCTACCTACAACGAGTTTAAGTAACGGATACGTAATAAATCCTAGTGCAATTCCCGTTGCGATACTTGAAGTAAATGGCATTGATAAGATGATAATAAATGTCGGAAATGCATCATCAAAACGCGACCAATTTACTTTAGATAATCCTGACATCATAAAACTTCCAACAATAATGAGTGCAGGTGCTGTAATTGCAGATAATGCAGAAATTGATTCAATTATTGGTGAGAAGAAAAGTGTTAACATAAATAACACCGCAACGACGAGCGTCGTGAGTCCAGTACGTCCACCAACCTGAACTCCAGATGACGACTCAACGTACGCACTTGAAGGAGTTGAACCAAATGTCGCACCGACAGTAGTTGCAACCGCGTCTGCCATCAACGCTCTTTTAGCACCTGGTAGTTCTCCGTCTTTCATCAGTCCTGCTTGTTCAGCAACTCCAATCATCGTCCCTGTCGTATCAAATAACGTGACGAGTAAAAATGCAAATACGACTGAGTATAACGACTGACTAAATACACTACTTAAGTCTAAATCAAAAAATACAGGTGACGGTGGTGTCGATACAAACCCATTATCAATATAAAGTAATCCAGTGACGTAACCAATCACTGCTGTAACGAGCATCCCAATAAATAACGCACCTTTAACTTCACGAGTGACAAGTATCAGTGAGAGTAATACACCAAACACTGTCAGTAAAGTCACTGGTGACGTAATATCACCAAACGTTACAAACGTCTCTTCGTCAGGTACAATTATACCGGACATCTTTAGTCCAAGCGACGCGATAAATAACCCGATACCACTTGCGACCCCAACCTTTAAAGGTGTTGGGATTGAGCGAATCAATGTTTCACGGAGTGATGTAAACGTAAGGAGTAAAAAGATTACCCCAGCAAAAAACACTGTACCAAGCACCGCTTGATACGTTACACCTTCTGAAAACACGACGGACACAAAGTATGCGTTCATACCCATCCCGGGTGCGATCGCAATCGGATAATTTGCCCATAACGCCATAATGAGCGTTCCGACTACTGCTGAAATCACCGTCGCAATAAATACTTGGTTAAACGGTACTCCAGCTGCTGATAAAATCGCCGGGTTTACGATAACGATATATGCCATCGTTAAAAACGTTGTAAAACCAGCAATAACCTCTGTTTTAACATCCGTACCACGTGCACTTAATTTAAAGAAATCATTCATAGTTCTATCTCCCATACCAGTTAACTAACATACTAATTCTACGCTTCATAATAGAATACGTCTAGAGCAATAACATATTTGCAAAATATTTTGATCAAACTGTTTTTTTATCGTATAAAATAAGACAAACACATAGTCATTATACAATTTATGATAAGCGATTGTGTATATTTCTACTATTACTTACGATTAAAAGACGGATATCATAAATCATAGTATCCTTTTACACTATCTCTTACGATAAAGAGCCAATTATCAGTAGTGATAGTATCTTTCTACACTATCTCTTACGATAAAGAAACAATTATCAGTAGTGATAGTATCTTTCTACACTATCTCTTACGATAAAGAAACAATTATCAGTAGTGATAGTATCTTTCTACACTATCTCTTACGATAAAGAAACAATTATCAGTAGTGATAGTATCTTTCTACACTATCTCTTACGATAAAGAGCCAATTATCAGTAGTGATAGTAACTTTCTGCACTATCTCTTACGATAAGTTGCTTAGTTACCATACATCTGCTGATATTTACTCATAATCTTCTGATAAACATTCTCGAGTATCCATTCTTCTGAGACGTAGTTATCTAGTTTGTCTAGTGGTATCCAGCCGACTTTTGAGTTTTCGTCTTCTTTTACGCGAAGCGGTGCTTCATCATCACCTTCAAATAAGTAAGTGACATTTAAGTGTAAATGCGATGACACATATTCTCCGCGCTTTACATGACCGTCAACTGTGAGTATTTCTAATGAGAATATGCCTTTTTCAATTAATGAGACGTCTGTTAACCCACTTTCTTCTTCGACCTCTTTTAGCGCAACTTCAAGTAAATACGGATTACCATCCGCGTGACCACCAAGCCACGCCCATGAATCATATATATTATGGTATGCCATGAGTACTTTGTCTCGAGATGTATTTAACACAAATGCTGATACAGTTACATGTGCAACTTTATTTTCTCTTAATAATATATTGTCTTCTTCTAAAAATTTTAAAAACTGAATTTTGTCTTTTTCTTCTTGTTCATTTGACGGTTTAAATGATTGAATATCATTTTTTATTTTTTGATGCATTGTTATTACTCCCTTAATATTTAAATTAAACAAATTAAAAAGAGGAATGAGTTTATTAACTATTCCTCATCAATTACTTCACAATTATCACAGGGATTTCTGCTTTTTTAGCAACCTTATGGCTAACGCTACCAAGCATCATTTCTTGAAATGCATTTAGACCACGTGACCCGATAACGATTGCATCATAAGTTCCTTCATTTGCGATATTTACTACTTTTTTAGTTGGATTGCCTTGTTCAAGTCTCACTTCATAATTCACATTGTTTTCTTCAAAAAAATCAATCGTCGATTGAATCGGTTTTAGCCTTAATTCTCTTAACTGCTTTTCTCCTGGTTTTCTATGTAAAAAATCATACTTTGTCGCTTCAGTTTCTAAAACGTTTAAAATAGTAATTACCGTGTGTGTACCTGTAAAATTTAGCGCTTCTTTTGCGGCACGTAAGCTGTACTCCGAGCCGTCAGCAGCAAGCAGTATTGATTTGTACATATTTCGTTAACTCCTTTTTTGTACTAAATGAGACGCATCAATCGTTGTTTGCCTCATAAACTTATCATAACTTTCTTTAGACAGATCTGTCACGTAAACTTCATTATACGTTTTTAACTGATTGACAACTTGTTCAATCGCTTGAACAGCTGCATCATCATAAATTTTTGCGTCATCAAAGTTTAAGTAAATCGTACGATTTGTATCATTAAAGTTAATTTGATCCATCATTGATTCAATTGAAGCATAAAAAATATTACCTGAGATATGATACGTTATCGTTTCTTTATCAGTCTTTAGTACAGTAACATTTGATATTTTCTTTAAGAAAAACAGTGCGCTTAATAGTACACCGATAATAACACCGACCGCTAAATTGTTCGTTAAAACAACCGCAATAACTGTAATAAGCATTACAAAGATATCACTTTTCTCTCCATGCTTAATATATTTAAATGTACCCCAATCAAACGTCTTTAACGCGACCATCACCATAATCGCTGCGAGTACTGACATCGGAATCTGTACCATAATATCGCCTAAAACGAGTATCATAAACATTAAAAATGCACCTGCAGTAAAAGTAGCAAGTCGAGTTGTTCCACCGTACTCAACACTTACAACAGACTGCCCAATCATTGCGCATCCGCCCATACCACCAAAAAATCCAGTGATAATATTTGAAAACCCTTGGCCACGAGATTCTTTGTTTTTATTACTCACAGTATCTGTCGCATCATCTACGATTTTAGCTGTCAGTAAACTTTCAACAAGTCCAACGATTGCCATCGAAATCGAATACGGTAAAACGATGAGTAGTGTTTCTAACGTATACGGAACGTTCGGAATAATGAATTCAGGTAGCGTGCGTTTAATCTCACCTAAATCACCAACTGTTTTAACATCTGCACCAAACATAATGTATACACTCGTTAAAATCACAATCGCAAATAACGGTGCAGGTATTGTTTTAATAAAGTATGGCGTAATATAAACAATTAATAACGTGACGATTACATATATGTATGTTGCAAAAGAGATGTTAAATATATGTTCAAGTTGTGCCATAAAAATTAAAATACCAAGTGCGTTCACAAATCCGATCATGACAGAGTTCGGGATAAACTTAAGTAATGCACCAACTTTAAACAGCCCAAAAATCACTTGAATAACACCCATCAGAATCGTCGCGAAAATTAAATAATCGACACCATACTCTTTCACGAGTGGACTAACAATTAATGCAATCGCACCAGCAGCTGCAGAAATCATCGCTGGTCGACCACCTAAAAACGAAATAGAAATCGCCATAACCACCGACGCATATAACCCAACCATCGGCTCAACACCCGCAATAAAAGAAAATGCAATCACCTCAGGAATCAGAGCAAGCGTTACGACAATTCCAGCTAATATATTTTGAAGCGGCTGATTCAGCCATTCAGTTTTAATTTTATCAACCATATTACCCTCCAATTTCTAAATATTAATTATAGATGAAACGATTATATAACTAAATGTGAAATCTGATATATTATAATTAATGAACATAAAAATTAACAAAATTAATGTGAGGCGGTCATTTTATGAAAAAACTTCTATTTTTAACATTTAGTTCAATACTGATTTTAAGCGCGTGTAATAATAACAATGACGAAGAAATAGATGTGAGTAATAATGTCGAAAGAAAATCAGTGGACAATGAAGCTGAGAAAAGTGAATCAAAAAGTACATCCACTGATGAAAAAAATACTTCTTCAAATAAAAATAAAGATGTAGAAGGTAGTAAAGAAAAAGAAACTGAGCCTTTAATAAAGAAAGAAGAACTAACTAAAGAACAAATTATTGCGATGACTTTATTTGATCAAACTCCAAATGATTATGGTCATTATATTGTACCAACTGGAGAAGATTTCCTTAATCACGAATATACTAAATACGATAATCCAAGTGATCCTTATGAAGGTGATCAGCAAAAAGAAGTGCACGAGGTCAGTTTAATTAAAACAGATATGGATTCTTGGTTTTCTGATAATCCTCCATATAATTTAGATATGTATTCTATTCAACCAGAAAATAATAATGCTAATGCAATTATTGGTATTACTAACGATAGAGTAATTCTTTTTGGTACACAAGCCATTCAACAGTGGGAAACAGTACTAGAACACGGAAATGAATACTTTATAGATGAATTATATGAAAACTATAAAGACGACGAGCGTGTAAATGAGCTTGTGAATATGATAGTCTACTATGATAATTACGAAGAGTATTCTTCAAACTCACCAAATAAACATTAGTAAAAACCCTCAGCATTCATTTTCTTGAATACTGAGGGTTTTAATTATTCTTCAAACAATTCTCCAAATTCTTCGCCACCGAGGTTTTTAACGTGTTTTGATAATTCATTTAATTTTTCTCTAAATTCATCTGATGATTTCAGTTGTTCTGGTAGTTCGTTTACTTTTACAAATGACAGTTCATCTGTACCTTTTTTGTACACATCGACGCCAAGTTTTTCTGATGGATATTCCGCTTCAATCTCTAGCTTGTATTCCACTTTTTCTTTTTTAAGTGCAACAACGATTTCTAACTCGTCTTCTCCGTGTGAAGTTCCTTCGTTAAATAACTCTGTCTCAAGCTCACTTTCTTTTATAAAAAAGTTATCCGCTTCTTCGACAGCAATGTTAAAAAGGATGTCTTCTAACTCTCGTAGTAGGCTTCTTACTTTTAGTCTGTCTGTTAAATCTTTACTCATAATAACGCCCCCTATATACTTCTTTCTCTAATATTATTATACCAAATGTTATAAAAATTAGAATTTAAAGCAAAAAACTCCACCACCAAAGTTGGTGATGGAGCGATTGTTTAACTAATTTGCCATGGGTACGGATCTTCTAACGTATTCCAGTCTTGTTCGATTTCTTCTTCGTTTACTAAGCATTCATCGAGTTGTTTTGTAATTGCTTCTTTGTCTAAGTCGATTCCGATGAAGACAAGTTCGTTTCTTCTATCTCCATATTCTGGATCCCATGTTTGTGCCATTTCTCTATTTTCTGCTAAAATTTGTCGGCGTGTTTCTGTTGGCATTGCCGCCACCCAGTAACTAACGGGTTCGATTCCAACACTTCTTCCTGCTTGTGAAACCATGATTGCAAAGTCATTTCTTGATGCGAGCCACGCAAGTCCTTTTGCACGAACGATATTTTCTGGCATTTCTTGTAAGAAATCATCAAAACGTTTTGCGTTGAATGGTAATGTTCTTTTATATACAAAACTTGAGATACCGTATTCTTCTGTTTCTGGTATATGGTTTTCATGTCCCATTTCAAGTTCTCTTAACCAACCTGCGGATGATGCTGCTTTTTCATAGTCAAAACGTCCGGTGTTTAATACTTTTTCAAGTGGTACTTCTGCATTTACTGTTTCGATAATTTCTGCTTCAGGTTGTAACGTACGAATTGTTCGTTTTAATTGCGATAACTCATCTTCAGATACTAAATCTGTTTTATTTAAAATAATAATGTCACAGAATTCGATTTGGTCAATGAGTAAATCACTGACTTCACGTTCATCGACTTCACTCATTCCTTCTTGACGATCAAGTAGGGTTTCTCCTGAATTATAGTCATTCCAGAATCGATATGCATCTACAACTGTGACCATCGTGTCGATATATGTTGTTTTTGTTAAGTCGATGCCAAGTGATTCATCGACGTATGAGAATGTTTGTGCGACTGGTACTGGTTCACTGATTCCTGTAGATTCAATTAATATGTAGTCGATATCTTGTTTAGAAAGTTTCTCGATTTCTACAAGTAAGTCTTCACGTAATGTACAACAAATACATCCGTTAGATAATTCTACGAATTTTTCATCTGTACGACTTAAACTACTACCGTTCGCAATTAAGTCTGCATCGATATTAATTTCACTCATATCGTTTACAAGGACCGCAACTTTTAGTCCTTCTGTATTGTTTAATATGTGGTTCATTAACGTTGTCTTACCTGCACCAAGGTATCCACTAAGTATTGTTACTGGTATTCTTTTCATTAAAATTCTCCTAAATCGTAATTATTACGTTTTATATAATATCACGTTTAGAAATTTCAAGTCAATTATTCACCCTTAATAAAAAAAGTCTTAAACTACTTTGTAGTGTAAGACTCTCTAACTGTTATACATCTTTTTTCTCGTATTGTTTAAAGTAATCATTCATGAGATTGGTTAATTCAGTACCATCGTAACCGACTGCGATACCTGCATTCACGTTAATGCCGGAAAATCCTAAATTTTCGTTTGCTTTTGCCATTTTCTTAGCAAAGTCAGATTGATGACGTAAAGTCTCTTCTGGGTGTTTTAATTGAACATTCACAAATTGTTGTCCACTCATTTCAGCGTATTGTATGTCACGAACTTCGCTCCATTCAATTAACTGATCTTTTGTTGCTATTAATGATGAATAATCATAGAATCCTTTGTCATTAAGAATTAGTAAAGTATCTCCAGAACGGGACATCTTAAGCGCTCCAATTAAAAAGCCTATGAATACCCCTCCACATATTCCACCAATCACAGTAAGTAGTATACTTCCATCGTTGATTCCTTTATACATTATAATTCCGCCTACAACAATGAATACGACAGCAAGTAACGTTAACATAATTACTTTTTTGTTGCTCTTCTTAATAATAGTTTCTCCCACAATATTCACTCCTTTTAGCTGATAAAGAACATTTACCCAAAGTCTGTTGAAAAATAACATTAATAAAAAAGACTGTAGATTTAATCTACAGTCTAATCACTTACTATTTAAAAGTTTTTATTTGATTTATCTATTAAATCTATCTTGATCTTTTTCTACATTAACATTACCATCCGTTTGAACGTCGAGTTCTTCACGTCTAACGTTGTCCTCAAAGTGTTCAGTATCTGTAACACGACGTTTACCTACTTCTACTTCTTCAGTGACTACTGATTTTTTATTGACATCCACTTCTTCTTCTGTTAATGGAATTGAGTAGTCTTCATCTTTGAAGTCACCATCTTTAGCTTCTCTACCGTCTTCAACTTTATGACGTTCAATTACAACTTCGTCATGTTCAACTGGAACGTCAATTGACTCTCTGTCTTCAACTACATTTTTAGAAACGTTAACTTGACCACTTTCAACTTCACGTTTATTAGCGTCGAGTTGTTCTTCTTTTAATTCTACATTTTGTGTGTCAGCTTCTGCTACGCGGCTACGGTCATTTACGTCTCTACCTTCATAAGCACCACCAACTGGTGCTGCGCCGTCTACTGCGTTAGCCTCTGAAACATTTCCACGTTCACCATCTACTACAACAAGAACTTTACCTGCATCAATATCTGAACGGTAATCTGCTAACACATCGCCGTCTTGTCCAACACGGTGTTCATAGTCATCTTCAACTGTAAATGCATTTACAATTTTGTCCCAGAATGACTCGTCTTCATGGTTTACACCATTTGATCCTTCTGCTGAAGTAACGTCTACACCTGAATTATTTACAAATGTATCACGTGTTGATTCGTTTGCTACTAATCTAATTTGGTCTTCTCTGTAACCTTCTGCTTTTAACCCTTTAACTGCTTCTAATGCTTCTTCTGATGAATTATAACTTCCTTGTACAAAACTCATTATAATCTTCCTCCTATGTTTACCTTGATGGTAATCATTATTTTAATTGTTAAGATTATATGCCTATCGTGTGTTGTTAATTAAAATATGCCCGTTTAAATTTTTCTTAAACATCTTTTTTTAATTTTTCTAATTATTCTTCCTCGACAAGTAGTTCTTCTGCTAGCTCTACAATGTAACGAAGTTTGTTCCACTGCTCTTCTTCAGTAAGTAAATTACCATGGTGCGTTGATGCGAAACCGCATTGCGGGGATAAGCAAATTTGTGATTTTGGTATAAACTGACGCGCTTCTTCAATTCTTTCTTTTATTGTTTCTTTGTCTTCAAGTTCACCATGTTTAGATGTAAATAAACCAAGCACAACTTTTGGTCCGTCATTTGGAATATAATCCAGTGGTTTAAAGTCTCCGGATCTGTCATCGTCATATTCTAAGAAGAACCCATTGACTTTTTCTTTTGCAAATAACGTCGGTGCTATTTTTGCATAACTACCTTCAAATGCATATTTCGAGCGGTAGTTCCCGCGGCATAGATGTGTTGTAATGACTAAATCGTCTGGTTTTGCTTCTAAAATAGAGTTCACTACATATAAAGCTAAATCAATGGCTTCTTCTCGACTTAACTCTGTGTCTCCCCATAAGTAATCTTCTGCATTCAGTCCTGCAATGTACACATCATCAAATTGTAAATATCGACATCCTGCATCGTAAAATGCTTTGACTGCATCTTGATAAGTTTTAATAATATCGTCTGCATAATCTTTAATGTCTGGGTAGATAGACTTATCACGAATACCCTCGTTAAATAATTGGTTTGGACTTGGTATCGTTTGTTTTGCGACTGCACGGCCGTTTACTATTTTCTTAAACAATTTAAATTCTTCTACATGTGGATGGTCTTTATTAAATGAAATTTTACCGTTGTTTCGAATATTCCAGGCTTCTGTTTCTTCACCGACGAATTGATACCCCTCTTCTGGTTGATACCCTTCCACACCATTGAGTTGTTCTAAAAAGTCTGTGTGCCAAAAGCGTCTACGAAACTCACCGTCAGTCACAGCTTTTAAACCAACTTCAATTTGTTTGTCGACAACTTTTTCAATTTCTTCTGTTTCAATTTTAAATAACTCATCTTTAGAAATATCGCCATTATTAAAATCTTCTCGTGCTTTATGAATTCTTTCTGGACGGAGTAAACTCCCAACGTGATCTGCTTTAAATGGTCCTTGTGTCATATAAAAACATCCCCTCTAATTTTTTACGAAAAACCTTAGTAACGAATAACCTTCACCATCATGTCAACTTCGATTATCATCGCCCCACTTTAAAAGCTATTGAAATAAAAAAACGCCCTTTGAATTACCAAATTCAAAGGACGTTATATACGTGTTACCACCTTTATTTATGTATTTCTCGCGAAATACACCTCGACAAGTACAGTGCAAAACTTATACCCTGCCCTTATAACGGAGGCAACCGATTAACTCTAACATACGCTCGAATTAATACTTTAGAGGCCATTTTCAAAATAACTTCAACGTGTCCTTTCTCACCAACCAAAGACTCTCTGTACTGTATTCATTATTTCTACTTTCCTCATCAACAGCTTTAATTTATTGTTGTGAATAACTATAGCACACACTAGAAAATAAAATCAACAGATTTTTTAAAATAATCTGAAAATTATAATTCAGTTGCTGGATATGCTCTTTTATAATTTGATATATCCTCTTCTAATGGAATTTCTTCTTCTCTTGCTCGTTTTGCTGCAACGAAAAATGCTGCTGTTAGAATCACGGTTATTATTGCTGCACCAATGTACGAAATGTTCATCGGCAAGTTAAACCCAATTTTTGCGTTTAAAATGTAAGTCGTTGTTGCCATTAACATAAATATTCCTGGAATGAGTGAAATCCAGTAGTTTTTCTTACTGATAAATAAATACATTGCTCCAACGTATAATGCAATTACTGCTGTTGATTGGTTTGCCCATGAGAAGTAGCGCCATAAAATATTAAAGTCAATTTGCGTTAATGCAATTGAAATAATAAACATAGGTAACGCGATCATTAAACGTTTACTCACTTTAGATTGTCCAATTTTAAAATAGTCTGCAATAATCATACGGGCACCTCGGAATGCAGTGTCTCCAGATGTGATTGGTAAAATAATAACTCCTAAAATTGCGAGTGTCCCTCCAACTGCGCCTAGCATTGTTGTTGCAACCTCACTTACAACAACTGCCGGTCCTCCTGTAGCGAGTAGTTCATTTAAATTTTCACCTGAGAATAAGCTCATACCAGCCGCTGCCCAAATCATAGCGATAATACCTTCAGCAATCATCATGCCGTAGAAAATTTTACGACCTTGCCCCTCTTTTTCAGTCGTACGAGAGATAATTGGTGATTGTGTTGCATGGAATCCAGATAATGCACCACACGAAATCGTTAAAAATAGTAACGGGAAAATCGGAAGATTTTCTGGATGTAAATTTTGTAGTGTAATCTCTGGAATTGGTGCCCCTTTTATAATTAATCCTCCACCAATACCAATCGCACTAATAACGAGTAATAAACCGAAAATTGGGTAGAAACGACCGATGATTTTATCAATCGGTAATAACGTCGCTAAAATATAGTACGCAAAGATAAATACTAAAATAATTGTTAACGCAATTTTTCCATCCATTAAGTTATAAAGTAAATCTGCAGGTGCAGATACAAATACTGTACCAACGAGTACTAATAATAATATTGAAAATGCGTTCACCACGTGTTTCATGGTATTCCCTAAAAATTTACCTGCAAGTTCTGGTAAATGCGCACCACGGTTACGAATAGAAATCATACCTGTTAAATAGTCATGCACACCTCCAGCAAATATTGCACCAAGTACAATCCAAATGAATGCTACCGGTCCGTAAAGCGCTCCCATAATTGGTCCGAAAATAGGACCTACTCCTGCAATATTTAGTAACTGTATGAGAGAATTCTTTCTTGTATTCATTGGTACATAATCCACACCGTCACTATGCGTATATGCAGGTGTCGGACGATCTTTAGGCATAAACACGCGTTCAACGTATTTACCATATGTAAAGTACCCAATGATTAATAGAATAATACTTACTATAAATGTAATCATAAGTCCATCTCCCTTTCTGACATTTTATATTTATAGTATATCTAAAAATCCATGTTAAAGATAGCGTTTTCATTACGAAAATATTTTCATTTAAATCATAAAAAAATCACTCCTAAATTTATTTTAGGAATGATTTCATACTATTATCTATTAATATAAATTTTAAAAATAAATCTTTTATTATTCTTTTGAATTCTATATTGCTTATTGTAATTATCTAAAAGACTACTGACGATATATAATCCGAGACCGTTACTCGTTTGTTTGTTTAAATCAAATTTCACATCAAATATCTCAGCAGTGTCTAATTCTTCTATTTTTTCATAAGTATTTTCGATGTAAAACCAATCATTATCGACACCGATATTAATTTCTCCGTAATCATCCGTATATTTGACCGCGTTGCTCATTAAGTTTGACAGAATAATTTTTAACGCTTGATCTCCGATATATATTTTTTCATCTAATAATTTATTGTGAATCGTGATGTTTTTTTGCTTTGATATGACACGGTATTTTTCTATAATGTCTTGTAATACGTCGTTTATTGTAATATCCGCTTCATCTTCTTTTAAATGATCAATAGATGATAATGATAAAATTTGTGATATATTTTGTGAAAGTTCGTCTGTAATTTCTATACAGTTCTTAATATACTTATCTCTATCTTTATATTTTCCAATATTATATTGCATGTTTTCAAGTATAATTTTTAGACTTGCAAGTGGTGTTTTTAACTCGTGAGATGCGCCTCTGTAAAAATCATACTTTAACGCTTCTAACTTTAAAATTTCTTTATTTTTAATTTCAAGATCGTCAATAGATTCTAATAACGTAAAGTATAACTCGTTAATTTGCGACTTTAAATCTCCAATTTCATCGTTAGATGTAACGGTTAATGATGCATTTTTATCGAGCATCATCATGTCGTCAGTGACTGATTTTATTTCTTCTATATTATTTTTAATAAATTTAGCGTAAACGAGTGCAATGATGACTGAAACAAGTAACGATAATAGTAAAGAATACGGCAGAAATTTAAAACTTAAATCTCTTGCGTCTTTTTGCATGTCTGTTGTCGACATGAACTGTACGTCGATATCCTCTCCACTATTTAAAGTGATTGTTCGCTCTTCAATAATTAAAGAGTTAGAATTACTCGTTGGATCGATTCCAATATCTTCGTTAATAGGTACTGCGTTTTTATTATTTTGCTTGTTTAAAGACACTTTCACTTCACTATTTTTAGAGTAAAAATTTAATGATTCTTCTATGTAATTGAGTGACTGTCCATTTAAATTCGCAGATATTTCATCTGCTTTAGCATGAATTTCATCTTTTCTATTTTCTAAATATGGCTTTGGAAATATTAAAAAGACAAATAGATGAATGAGTAACGTAATCACTAATAGGACTGAAAAGATTTGTATAAACATCTTAGGGAATATCTTCATATGATTATTGTCTCTCCAGTCTATAACCAACATTACGTATCGTCTGAATACAGTCGAGCTGTAATTTCTTTCTTAACTCTTTAATATACACATCAATCACGCGGTCATATGGTGCGTCGTCAGTATCTTTCCATACGTTGTCTAATATTTGCGACCGAGTTAAGGCATTACCTTCATTGATAAGTAAATACTTTAATATCTCTAATTCTTTCGGATTCACGTCGACAAGCGCGCCGTTCACTGTTGCTGTGTAACTTGTGAAATTCACTTCAGTATCACGATATTTAAACGTTTCAACGTTGTTATAATGTTTTTTAATGAGCGCATCAACTCTTACTTTTAATACAGGTAAGGAGAATGGTTTTTCTATATAGCCATCTGCAAAATGTGTAAAGGCATCTATTTTATACGCTTCATCGTTAAATGCAGTGAGCATAAGTACTGGTAACGTACTCTTTTTTCTAATCTCTTTTAACACTTCTAATCCGTTAATTTTAGGAAGTTGAATGTCTAAAATAACGAGATTTATATCACGATTAAATAGATTTAACGCCGCTTCTCCGTCTTCTGCGCCTATAACTGTATAACCAAACTCCGATAGATACTCTATAATACCTTCTCGAATTATTTGATCATCTTCAACAATGAGTATTTTCATATATTCTCCTTACCTATAATTATATTTTCTTATTTCGTGTCTATCAGTAACTCTTTCGGATTCTTTTTAAGAATACGAATTGATGCGATAATAACTGAAACGAGTAAGACGATAGACATAAAGATTACGACGTAAACGATTGATTCAGGTAATATAGTAACATCTAAATGTGTTAACGTTCTATTAAATCCATCGACTTCTGCGCCGCCACCTAACTGACTTGATGATGACTGTGACTCGATTTGTTTTTGAATATCGTCAGATACTTTACTTAAGATCTTCTCACCAAATATTTCAGCTGTATATTTTGCGATAATTGGCGATAAAATAAACGCAGGTATCGCAATAAAAATTACTTCAAATACGAGTTGCATTAATATCTTGCCTTTAGAAATCCCTAATGATAATAATATCGCAATTTCTTTTCTTCTGGCATTCATCCATAAGAATAATAGTAACGATACAATTATACCTGCAAATATAAGTGAACCGATAAATAACGTGTTCGCAATGCTGCTAATACTTTTAATTGATTGTTCGAGTGCTGGGAAGTTCGATGTACTCTTAACTAAACTATACATACTCCAGTTAATATCGAGTTTTTCAAGATCTTTAATGACGGACTCTAAACTTGTATTTCCTTTAACAAAAAACGTCGCGTCTTGGTATACTGCTGTATCTTCAGTGTTCCCATATACTTTAGCCGCTGTATTGAGGTCAGTAATAATCGTATTTTGATATAATTCTTGTGGTGCCGTTACAGGTCCATTATTATCTCCATCAAATAATCCGATGATTTCCGCTTCTACCGTTTCATCTGCCTCTTTTTCGTTATCCGCATCATAGATGTTTGATTTAATAGTTATTGTATCTCCAACATTAAGCTTGTTCTTTTCAGCGAGTTCTTTATGAAGTAGGACTTTGTTTGTATCGCCATCTTTAAGGTGTTCTCCTTCAACAAGCTGATAACTTTCAGATACAAATTTTGTTTCTTTAGAAGAGTCATTCACCCCTGTTAACATAACAGTACGCTTAAAATACTTCGCACGGTCACTCGACGGATCGACTGCTGTTTCAGGCGTTTCGATAATATCATAATCCGCTAAGTCTGCGACACTGTTAATTCTTTTAACGTAGTGATCGATACTTTTCACTTCTGATATTTTATTAATATCTTCACCTTTAATATTTCCGCCACCTCTCGGCGTACCTGGATTTACTTGTCGATTAATTTCCATGATGAAACTGTTCATGACATTTCCGAATGTCTCTTCAGATGCTTTTTCTGTTGCGTTTTTTATTGATAAACCGATGAGCGAAAGTGTTGTCATAATTAAAATGACACTCATTATAATTAAGCTTTTTAATTTCTTTCTCGTCACGTAATGAAAGGCATTTTTTATCATTTTACTGCCTCCCTATCGACACGTTTCAGCGTTTTTTGTTTCAGTTCTAATACGACATCTGCTGCTTTTGCGACTGACGCACTATGTGTGACAACGATGACACACTTATCTCTTTCAATTGCGAGTTCTTTCAGTACTTCGATAATATCCGCTGCTGTATTGTCATCTAAGTTTCCAGTGGGTTCATCTGCTAATATAATCGGAGCTTTCGATACTAATGCACGCGCAATCGCTACACGTTGTTGTTGTCCGCCTGAAAGTTTTAAAACGTTTCTTTTCACTTCATTTGGACTAAGACCTAGCGCTAATAGTATGTCTGATGACGCTTCTTTCTTTACTAAACGAATATTTTCTAGTGGAGATAAATAATCGATTAAATTATAATTTTGAAATACTAACGATATATGATCTTTTCTATGCTTTGTGTAGCCAGCATTTTTAATATCTTTACTGTCAAATAATATTTGGCCACTTGTCGGTTCATCTAACCCTGCAAGGAGTGAAAGTAACGTCGACTTACCAGATCCAGATCTCCCAACAATTGCGTAAAATTTACCTTTTTTAAATGTTTCATTAACATTCGATAACACTTTACCTTTACTGCTTTTATATTGATACGATATGTTTTTTATTTCTAAAATGCTCATAATATTCTCCTAACTCATTTTTGATAGTAGTTCTTTTGGTGTTTTAACGACAATCACTAAAGAAGCGATGGTTACTGATACTATAATAATGATCACGAGTAGACCGTAACTCATGAATAGTGTAGATAACTGATATGTCATTTCTATTTGAAGTTCACTCTGTATTAACTGTTTTTCAATTATTTTTCCAATTATAAAATAGCTAAAGATAAACGACAGCACGAGTGCCGGTATAGATACAATTAAAAGTTCTACTAAAAACTGCATAATAATCTTAAACTTACTGACACCAATTGATAGTAAAATCGCAATCTCGTAAATTCGTTCTCTTATAAAGAACGTAAGTACAAGTGATAACACTAAAATTCCGCCGACTAATATCGAATACGCCATGAACTTAATCATGTCATTGATACTTCCGTAAGATTCAATGACGTCTTTAAACGGATCGTTTTTTTCATCAAAATAAAACTCTGAACTTAATACACTCGACGCTTCTAGTGTTTCCTTTAACTCCGCTGGATCTTTTGTGAATATTTCTATTTCATTTACTATATGGTCATCATCTAGACCAAGCGCACGCTGACTCGATGTATAATTCATAAATACCATGTTTTCACTAAAGTCAGATGTTAACCCTGTATATTGTTCTTGCTTTTTACCAGAGAAAATTCCTTTAATTTTAAATGTATATGGCTTATGCGCCTTTTCACTATTTGTTTCAAACATCTCTAACTGAATTTCATCATTCACTTTTAAGTTGTTTTCTTTCGCGAGAGCTTCATGAATTAAAATGCCATCCTCATCACTCTCATTTAGGTTTTCACCCGCTTCAATAGTAAACGCACCACTTTGAAACAATTCATGACGTTTCACATCTTCAACCGCTTCAAAAGCGACAACTTTTCTAAACTCACTCGGTAAATCCTCTCGCATCACCGTCTGAGCACCTTCAATCACCTTTAACCCTTTAGGTTTAGCAAGTCCTTTATATTTAGAAGTAATCTCATAATCACCATCAATAGAATCAAACTCAGTACTTAAAAAATCCCCGCCGTCTTTTTTCGATACTACAAGAGAAGAACGAGACGACTCCTCAAGAGACGACTTCAATTGATTTGTCGTATATAAAAAATTAAAACAAGAATATAAACAAGAGAGAACGACCACTAAAATTAAAAATAAAATCATCGTTCGTCTCATCTTCCTTGAAACATACAAAAACGCATTTCTTAACATCACAAACCTCCTTCGAACATTTACAAACTTATAATACAATCCATTTATAAAACGTATATGAAATTTAAAAATAAAATTTGGAAATAAAAAAGCACTCTCCTAAAATGGAAAGTGCTTGATTAAGCTTTATAAATGTATATCCTTGTATATTTAATTTTATAAATCAGAGTACTAATCAAAAGAATTATATTTATTTCCTTATATCAATCAATTCGAATCGTTCACAAACAAGCAGCATGTCTTCTGAAAACTCATGGCCAATAGCACCGAGCTCTTTTTTAAAGAATTTTTCATGCTCATCCCACCAATATTGATAAGTTCTATCCCCTTCACCTTCTGCAATCGCAAATTCTTCGCTGACCGCATTCATTGGGGTTATAGTCACTTCAACTGTCTTGATAATTGCTACGGGCTCATTTTCACTGTTCAAAATAATGCTGTAATCCTCTGTAGTTGGTAAAGGTGCATTTTCAAATTCATATAAAATATATGCTGAACAAGTTGCTGTCTTAATACCATCTACCACTAACTGTGCAAGAGTGTCAGGATCATCCCCAAATTGCCATGCACTCACCGATTTAGGCTTTTCTTGATTTTTCCAATAATCATTCCAATATTCTTCACTTACTTTATTCATGATGAACCCCTTCTCTTCTTATGAAATAATATTCGTTATAATTAAGTTTGATTATATATACTATGATAAAAATTCACAATGATGTAAATTTAAGTAGACAATTTATTAAGGGGATCTAAAATTGGATATTAAATTAAAGTGGACATTAATTGTCATTATAGCAACACTGTTACTTATATTTTTTGTTTATAAAATAAATAGTCCTTCTACCAAAACATTTACTTCGTCTAATGGAAGGCAGGGCGAATATATCATTTATCCGACAAATAATTCTAAGGGCATACTCCTGTGGCTACATGGTGACGGTGCTTTTGAATACGAGAATCCAGAGTCAAAAGAATATTTAGAAGGACCAAAAGGAATTAAACAAGTTGCAAAAGATAAAAACTTAACTCTAGTCGTTCCTAAAACACCTTCAACACAATATAATACATGGTGGGAAGAAGGCGATCTTAATTCATATTATCTTATTGATTTAATTCAATCTCTTCCGAATAATGATTATCTTTGGATCGGCGGCTTTTCAGGTGGTGCCGAAATTACATCTTATTGGCTAATTGAAAAGCTTAAAGACATAGATATTAAAAAAGGAGGCGCTGTTCTTTTTGGAGGCGGCGGTTCTCCAAAAGTTGAAAATATAAGTGAGCGTATCCCAAAAAAGAATATTATAAGAGGCGACTTCCCTATTTATTGGATTGTCGGAGAACATGATACAGGCGAGAGCAAAGAACATCCTTTTGACGCTTTAACAGCAAGTAAAGAAGGAGAAGAATTTTATAGAACAAACGGATGGAAAACCCATATTACTATCTTAGATAATTACAGTCATTTATTAACTAAAAATAATGAAGGAAAATACGGCGAGTTTCTAGATGAAATAATACCAGACCGTTAAATATAAATAATACTAAAAAAGCACTTCTCGATTTCTCGAGAAGTGCTTTTAAACTTTATATTTATATTTGCTTTCTTAAGACCTAGTTTCATACGTTCAAAAATGCTGGCCATTAAATAATCTTGTAGCGTCTTATTATTTCTTTCTATTGCTATCAAAATAGATTGCCTATTCAAAATTTAAGCATTCTATAATTAAAATAATAGTACTCGAAAGTTTTTCACTTTACTCGAAAGCTCGTAAACTCTTTGATTCCATCGGTTCTACCCTATTTTTTGTAATTTCTTTTGAGTTACTCGAAAATTCCTATATTTACTCGAAAGCTCACAAATGCCTTGATATCACTAGATTCTTATTGTTTTTTAGTGTTTAACTTTTGAATTACTCGAAAGTTTTCCACTTTACTCAAAACCGATTAAATAATATGTTCTCTTCGGATCATTTTTACTTGATCCATGTGTCGATACAATATTCATTTCTTCCAATTCTTTCAATCTTTTTCTAGCCGTAGGAGCAGATCTTTGAATAATACTTGCAATTTTAGATGCTGTTAATTCTCCCTCATTATACAAATGTCTCACAATTAATTCTTGTTGCTCATTTAAACTTTCAAATAATTCAGGTGTTATTATATTACTCACTCGACTCATTTCTCTTTCTTTTCTAGCCACAATGTTATTCTTCAAAGTTAATTGTACCGAACTGTTATTAGGTTCTGAATAAACGGGGTCATCTAGAAAATATTCCTTCATTTCGTCAAAAATACGACCAACACCTTCATTTGATTCTCTCACCCATTTATATTGAGTTAATGCCGCGGCTAATTTTGGATTCCTTGAATATCGTTCTTCTTTAATATTTTCTAAAGTAACAGAAGCAGGTAATGCGCCTGGGCTACTAATTTCTAGTCTGTCGTCAAACATTTTTATTCTTATATGATCACCTTGGTTATCATATCTACGATGTACAATCGCATTTATCATTCCTTCAAACCAAGCAAATTCAGGATATTCTGGTAAGGTTATAAACTTTCCTTCTTTTCCTAAGAAAGTGTATTCTCGTAGTTGTGTATTGATAAAAACTCTTGCTTCCCTAATTGCTATCGGTAAAGCTTTATCAAATGTAATATCTTTTACCACATTAAGTCTTGTTCCAGATTCTTCTTTATTACCTTCATATCTCATAAAACGGATTCTAGCACTAGGTAAATAGACACTAATATTGTTACTAAACAGCAACAAACCGGCAACTGTCAATTTTCCTTCACGCATAAACCCTCTAGCTTTTAATAATTTTTCATCATCTACATTTGTATTAAGTAATTGTTTAAATTCTCTAATTAGCATTTTATCTACATCTTCGATACTAGAATGCTCAACCAGTTCTTCTTCAAAACGGCGTGAACCACGATCATATTCTAAATTTGTAATTTGGTTGTGCGTCAATTTTCTACTTTTATCATTAATTCTTAAATATACTGAGTCATCTTTTAAGGTGATAATGGCATCATAACTAGGTTCAATGTTGAAAACAAGAATTTCATCCATAGTTCCATCGAGTTTCTTCACTTCTATTACTTCATGTTTATATTTAGGTATTCTATACAAATATTCGAAGGGTGCTTCAATATATAGTTCTTTCTTTTTTGCTTTTGTATGATTAAATCCTGAAATCTCACCATTATCTTCAATGCCAATTACAAGTTTTCCACCTTCAGCATTTGCAAATGCACTAATGTGTTGAGCTACATCTTTAGGATTTATAGACGCTCTCTTTCTATCTATAAGCTGTCCTTCAGCCTCAGTTTGCAAAAATTCAATATATCCATCTCTATCAGTCATATTTAAACCTCGCAATCATGCATCTTATTGACTCTATTATATCATCCAATCGTATGTGTCTATCGATTATTAACATCATATAATTTAGTACTCTTTCAACAAGGGTATTAATTAGGTATTAAAATTTATGCTGGCCGGTAGTTTATTACTCATAAAGTGTTACAGATAATTTTATAAGATATAGGTTTATCTATTGATTTTTTCATCAAGTGCTTTGCTATATTGTACAAGTGTGTTTCTCATTGAATAATGGAAGAAACTCCATCTTTTAATTTTAAAATGCATTTAAATCAGTGCTAAAAAGTACATAAATTCATATTAATTTTAATAAATGGACATAGATAAATAAAACAGATAAATGAACTTTTAAATCGACTAAAAATAAACTATTTTTAGAAAAATTAAATAGTCATTATAACGGTCGTTTATTGGAATATAGGGAGACCAGTCATTTAATTCTACATTCTCATGTTTTGAATTTTAAAGATACAGAATTTCTTACTTATATTATTTTGCTTCCACTGGTCATTCTTTAATGTGATCAATGTAGATTAGACCATCAATATGAAGCTAGCCAGCAATTATTTTTGATATGGATGGAACATTTATTTAAATATTTTTAATTATTATTTTTTTCTAAACATTACAAACGAATGTATATGCGGATATAGGACACATATAATAATTGTAATCACTATTAGAGGACGATTGATAACATTCAACATCCCCATCACCAAAAATACTAATCCTATTATCATATATAATTTTCCTGTATTCCTATGGATCTTTATCCAAACATCATCATTGGTAATGGTCCATGGATTTCTTATTCCAACAAACCAGTTTGTTGGAATTTTAGGCAAGTAGTTTCCGACAAACAAAAATATAAAACCTATTGAACAAACAATAATAATCTGGATATTTATATCATATCCCATTGCATTTAATGCCAATAATACACTCACAATATATATTAATACTTCTGTTAAAAATATACTTATAAAATAAAAATTTTTAAAAACTGAATAAGCTGCTCTCTCTGGATCTATTTTAGGTTTAAGAATCCCTAATAAATAAACTATTAACATCAGCGAAACGAAAAATAATCCTGCCAGATATTTATTAGTCCCCCATCTCTCTTCTCCGGAGTATGTGAATTGCATGGGGATATGGTCTGGTAAAAAAGGAAGCGCAAAACCCCAAGTGATAATAGTTACTCCAATCATTATTAAAGAATACTTTGTTTGTTTGACTATATTAGTCATAAAATATCTCCTTCTTTCATTAGTTGCTTAGTTTTATTAGCCAATGTATTAAATCTTCAACTATAGAAGCATGTAACTGATAATATATATATTTTCCGTCTTTTCGAAATCTTACTAAATTCGCGTTTGTCAATATTTTTAAGTGTTGAGATATACTCGCCATACTAACATCGAAATGATCTGCTATTTCGGAAACAGTCATCTCCCCTTCTTTTAACAACATTAATATTTCCCTTCTTGTAGGGTCTGCCATCGCTTTAAACGCATCTTTCAAATACCTCCCCCCCTAACATTTAAGCGTTTACTTAAATATAGAATACAATGATTTCCAGGTCAAATTTTTAGAATAAATCTACTCTTAATTATTTTTAAATTATTATATTTTGACGAATTGTGACGTAAAAATAGTTTGATTTAAGTAGGCCCTAAACATACATATATTATGTATTGATTTGACTGCATGTCACTTTCGATGTTATTTTGCACTGATTTAAGCGATAATTTGCACTCTAGTTAAGAAGCCCAGCTAATCTTTTCACGAAGACAGCTGGGCTTTTAAAGTTAGTTATGCAAAATAACACTTAAGATATATGCAATTTACCGTCAATAATGACACGCCTTTTTATCGTAAGTACTATTTTGTGTGTAAAACGGTCGTTTTATAAACTTGATAATAACATTCATTATTTTGAATTTTTAAGTAAGATACTTACGATTTCATAGCGGTGAATGTAATAGGAAAAGTTGAGAACTATGAATAAATATTTGAAAGTATTTTTAATTTGTTAATATTTCGAGATATTATTAATTCACTAGATATTCATCATTATTGACTTGTGATATATGAAATAGTAGATTGAAAATGATAGCGCTTTTATATTTAAACTCACTTTTATTAGATTATATTATAAACGAAGGATTAGCTGAAAATTATGTAGAGGAAATCTTAGGTAAAGAATATGTTAATCCTTGGGCATTTATGCATCAACGCCAAGAATTTAATAGCTTTATAGAAATATTAAAGAATCCATACATAAATGATAGAAGTAGAATATATTCAATTATGCATGGAAATAAAAAAGAAAATATACCACTTTGGTTAGGGTATAGTTATGGATATAGTTTAGTTAACTTTATAAAAATAAATACCTTAATAAACATAGATGAATTAACTAAGAAAGATAGAAACTTTTTTGATAATTATAATAAAATATTTTTAAAAATTTTAATGAAAGATGGATAAAAATATGGGCAAAAATGAGGTATTTAAACTAATTACAAAAAATAAAAATTATAGGAAACTTTTAATCACAACTATGATTACAGGATTAACACAGTGGGGTGCATTCATTGCAATGCTCGTTCTGATTGGTAATATTACCTCTAGTGGGCTTCAGCTTGGCGTCCTTTGGGCAGTAAGTGGATTATTCCCAATCTTTATGAGTTTCTTGCTCGGCGGTATTATTGATCGCTACGATACTAAAAAAGTATTGTTTATCAGTGAGTTTTTAAAAGTTCCATTTTATTTATTGTTTATTCTTGTACCATTCTTTGAAGGATGGACTGCTTGGATTTTATTCTTTGTAATTCGATTTGTTGTTGGATTATTACAATCAGTTACAACTATTGTGAGACAAACGATTATTCCGGAAATGATGCCAGATGAAGATTTGGTTACTGCGAACTCTTTAAATTTTACACTAACTAGCTTTATACGACTAATTGGTGCTGCCACAGGTGGTTTAGTTGTTTCATTTTTTAGTCTTAATATATTTTGGATAATAACAAGTATCTCATTTGTATATGCTGGATTTGCTATGTTGAACTTAGATATTAAACGTAAAAAAATTTCTAGCAAGGAACGAAATTTTGTAAAAGAAATAAAAGTTGGTCTCCAAGTAGCTAAAAATAATGTCTTTGTTTCTTACGTATTATTATTCGCGCTAACGGGTGGGCTGATCATTGGATCTTTCAACTTAATGATTGAAAGAATGGTGAATGAAGTATATCAAGTTCCTCCATTTGGTCTTAGTGTATTATATATTGCAGAAGGATTAACTTCTGTAATTATCGGCTACTGGATTGCGAATAATAAAATCATGTTTAAGAAAGTTCATAACTATGGTTATATCTATATACTGATGGGATTAACTTGGGCACTGTTTAGTCTGACAAATAACTTGTTTACTGGGTCTCTTATAATGATTGCATTCGCTTTTGTAGGAGGATTTGTAGTACCATTTGAAAGAAATGTGATGCAAATAAAGGTAAATCCTGATTTAAGAGGAAGAGTATTTGGGTTGTGGAATACATGTAGTATGCTTTCAATGCAAGTAGGGGCTTTACTTACAGGTATTATCATTCAATACCTTGGTAATAGATTTGTAACTCCAATCTTATCAATACTAGAAATTTTACTTGGAATTGTATTTTTATTTTATTTTTTAAAAGAGAAAGATAATAATTATGAAAATAAAACGATTTGATGAAAAAGATAAAGGTTTTATATAAGAAATGTCTCAAAGATTTAATGCTTTTGATTTTGTAAATTTTAGAGATATAAAATTCCACAATAAGCAACAAAAATCCATTTCTATAGAGTCTATAAAAACTAACAGACGTAATATATTTATCTTACCAAATCAAAATGAATATTTAGGCTATATAATCATATTAATTTTTAAAGGGGCATTAATATTTTTCTACAACAAAAAAGCACTTCTCGATTTCTCGAGAAGTGCTTTTGTACTTTAATATATAAGAAATATTAACGTTTAGAGAATTGTGGTGCTTTACGAGCTTTCTTAAGACCTGGTTTCATACGCTCTTTCATACGTGGGTCACGTGTTAATAGACCTGCACGTTTTAATTCAGCGCGGTGTTCAGGGTTTGCTTCTAATAATGCACGTGCAATTCCGTGACGGATTGCTTGTGCTTGCCCTGTGAATCCACCACCATTTACGTTTACTAATACATCGTAGTTACCTTCTGTTTCAGTAACTGCGAATGGTTGGTTTAAGTCTAAGATTAAGCTTTCAAATGGAAGGTATTCTCTCATATCACGATTGTTGATCGTTACGTTACCTTCACCTGGTACAAGACGTACACGTGCAACTGATTTCTTACGACGTCCAGTTCCTCTGTATTCTACTTTAGCCAATGTCTTTACCTCCTAATCCTTAACCACGTAACTCGTAGTTTTCAGGTTGTTGTGCCGCATGTGGATGCGTATCGTTTTCGTATACGAATAGTTTGCTTAGTTGTTTGTCACCTAATGAGTTTTTAGGTAGCATACCTTTTACTGAAGTTTCGATTAAACGAACTGGATAAGTGTCTCTTAACTCACCAGCTGTAACTTCTTTAATTCCACCTGGGTGACCAGTGTGTCTGTAGTATACTTTTTGACTTAATTTGTTTCCTGTTAATTCAACTTTACCAGCGTTGATGATGATCACGTAGTCACCAGTGTCAACGTGTGGCGTGTATGTTGGTTTATGTTTACCACGTAAGATTGATGCAACTTCTGTTGAAAGACGACCTAAAGTTTGTCCTTCAGCATCAATTACGTACCATTTACGCTCAATGTTTGACTCGTTAGCCATAAATGTTTGACGCATTGTTTTTGCCCTCCAAAATAAAAAAAGTTTCTAAAGTTAAGTTTTAATTGTTCGTGTTATATCTTACAAAAGATAAGTTCCGGGGCTTATCAGTGTGTGATATAAATTTATACCGTTAGTAATTATAACCTACTTTAACTCTTAAAGTCAACGATATCACGTGTTTTCTTTTAAATAATCTCGTTGTTGTTGTTCTGTTAAAAATATACGCTCTAAATATAATCCACCCGCAGGTGCAACTTTAGGATTTTGTGTACGATCTTTGTTACTAATATTTTCTTTTGTAGATTCTGGATTTCTATTTCCTTTACCAACCTCAAGTAAGTACTGAACGATGATTCTCACCATATTGTATAGGAATCCAGAGCCCATAATTACAACTTCTATTCCGTTTGTTGTTTCGATTATATCTAGTTTATATATGTGTCTCACTTTGTTTTCAATGACCGTTTTTGCACTCGAAAAACTCGTAAAGTCATGTGTGCCGATAAAATACTCTGCCGCTTCACGCATTCTTTCAACGTTTAATTCATCTTTTACATGTGTTTCTAGGCCATACTTAAATGGAGTCGGATTCCCGAAATACATTTTGTACCGGTATACTTTTCCTTTTGAGTGATACCTTACATGATAGTCTGAATCGATTTCTTTTGACTCTATAATCCGAACATCACCTGGGAGTTTATTGTTTAATATAAACGCCCATTTTTCCGGCTCGATATCGAGTGTCGTGTCAAAGTGTGCGTATTGTTCAAAAGCGTGAACGTGCTTGTCCGTACGTGACGCTGGGTGAATTCTTATAAATTCACGATGTATAGATTTTAATGCACGTTCAATTTGCCCTTGAACTGTACGGCCATTATGTTGGTACTGCCAACCATCAAATTCTTTACCGTTATACGTAATTTTTAATAATATTCTTGTCATGTTCTTAACATCCATAATAACACTCCGAAAATGACTAATATAATTAACGCAATTGTATCTCTTCGGTGCCATATAAGTAACCTGTAATGCGTACGTCCTTCGTCTCCTTTATAGCCCCTTACTTCCATCGCTACTGCCATATCTTCAGCTCTTTGAAACGCAGAGATAAAAAGCGGTATAACGATTGGAATGAGTGCTTTAATTCTATTCTTTACAGGCCCTGTCATAAATGTCGATCCTCTTGATGATTGTGCTTTAATTATTTTATCGGTCTCATCCATTAACGTCGGGATGAATCTTAAACTAATCGACGTCATCATCGCGATTTCATGGACAGGTACTTTAAACACTTTTAACGGTGAGGCTAACTTTTCTAATGCATCAGTTAAAGAGATTGGACTTGTTGTCAGTGTCATAATTGTTGTAATCACGACGAGCATAATGAGTCTCGTTGAAATGTATAATCCTTTAATGACCCCTTCAAGCTCAATTGTAAATATTTTCGCATCGACAAGTACTGGTCCACCTTTTGTTAAAAATAGATGCATTAAAAATGTAAAGACGAGTAGTACGAGTATAATTTTTAGCCCGTTTAATACGAACATAACACCGAGCTTTGCGAGCTTTAAAATGACGAGTACAAACCCAATTAAAAGTAAGTACGTCACTAAATTATTCGCAAAAAACACGATGACCATAAATAGCGCTGTTGCAATAAGTTTTGCCCTTGCGTCTAGTCTATGAATAATACTATCTCCAGGGATATACCTACCAAGAAGCATTGAATCAAACATCAAATACCCCCTTATACGTAGATATAAATGACTGGATATTACGCGGCATTTCGTCTAACTGATATCCTTTTTGTCGTAAATCATGAACTAAACGCACCACGTTCGGCACTTCAAGTTGATAATCTTTTAAAAGTGTTTCATCTTGCAAGAGTTCATGCGTATCTCCTTCTACTGCGAGCGTTCCTTTTGAAAGGATTTTAACCTCATCCGTATAATTAAAGACATCATTCATATCGTGTGTCACGAGTATAATTGTAATACCAAGCGTTTCATGAATCGATTTAAATAAATCCATCGTTTCTATATGACTGAGTGGATCTAACCCTGCGGTTGGTTCGTCTAATATAAGTACGTCAGGCTCCATCGCTAATATACCAGCGAGTGCGATTTTACGCATCTGTCCACCCGATAAATCAAACGGCGACTCATCAAATAATGACTCATCGACATTTAAACGCTTTAAATAATACTTTGAAATCTCTTCAGCTTCTTCTTTAGATTTACCCATATTAATTGGTCCAAACGTCACATCTTTTAAGACCGTCTCGTCAAATAACTGGTGTTCTGGAAACTGAAACACAATCCCAACACGACCTTTGACGCGGTGAATTACTTTTTGTTTAGTCTTAGGCAAGAGAGTATCATCTCCAACCTTAACTTCTCCAGTCGTTGGCAAAATAAGCCCATTTAATAATTGAACGAGTGTTGATTTCCCACTACCTGTGTGACCGATCACCCCGTAAAACTTTCCTTCATTAAACTCTGTAGATATATCTTTTAGTGCTGTAAATTCAAATGGTGTCTTTTTTTGATACACGACCGACACATTGTTTAAATGAATATTCATAGACGTTTCACCAACTCTTCATAAGACATATACTCTCCTTGCATTAACGCTTCAGAAAGTTCGATGTTAAACGGCAATACGAGATTACTCTCTTTTAAAACATCTGTATCTTCGTATATCTCGTATACTTTCCCTTCACTCGCAATTTCACCTTTATTCATAACATACGCATAGTCACTATCTTCAATCTCTGTTAAGTCGTGAGTAATATATATAATTGTTGTATCTCGTTTTTTATGTATTTCTTTTAAAAGTGATAAAATATCTCTTCTTCCAATTGGATCTAACATAGATGTCGATTCATCCATAATTAAAACGTCAGGGTTAGTCACAAGGGCACCAGCAATCGCAACACGCTGCTTTTGACCCCCTGAGAGTCTGTGTGGTTCGTGTGTTCTAAATTCCCACATACCAACTTCTTTTAAAGCAAGTTCAACTTTTTCTTTCATTGTTTCATGTGGAACACCACGGTTTTCTAATCCAAACGCTACATCATCTTCTACCGTTGCCCCAACAAACTGGTTGTCTGGATTTTGAAAAACGATTGAAAACTTATCGCGAATCGTCTGGTAGTTTTCTTCAGTCACCTTTTCACCATCAATATAAACTTCTCCCTCAGTCGGCGTTAAAATACCCATGATGATTTTAACTAACGTACTTTTCCCTGAACCGTTGTGTCCAATAATTGAAACAAATTCTGATTTTTTAAAGTCGATAGAAATATGATTTAGTGCATATCGACTACTCTGACTATATTTGTACGAAATGTTTTTAAGTAAAATCATATTTCCACCTCTTTAAAATATTAAAAAAAGCGCGTACCCTGCAAAAGAGTCGCGCAATTCATTGTTTTGCAGGATACTTAAGAGCTAGACAGAAATGAATCTATCATAACACTCATACTGCTTTATAAGAGAGATTAAGCACCCTCAACAAATTCAATAATTACTTGTTCTGCACCGTCTCCACGACGCTGACCAAGCTTTTTAATGCTTGTGTATCCACCTTGACGTTCTTCAAAACGTGGTGCGATATCATCAAATAATTTTTGTAATGCAGTTGTAGTTGAACCATCTTCGTTAACTAAAGTTACGTTTTGTACAGTTTGAGCTGCACGACGTCTAGAAGCTAAATCACCGCGCTTACCTAAAGTAACTAGGCGATCCACAACTTTACGTAACTCTTTAGCACGCTTTTCAGTAGTCGTAATACGTTCTTCAACGATTAATGATGTTGCAAGATTTCTAAGCATAGCTTTTCTGTGTGCCGACTCACGGCCGAGTTTTCTGTAAGCCATTCTTCTACCTCCTCTTTAATTAATCATCTTGGCGTAATTCTAAACCAAGGTCATTTAATTTATTTTTAACTTCATCTAGAGACTTACGTCCTAGGTTACGTACTTTCATCATGTCTGATTCTGTTTTTTCAGTTAACTCTTGAACTGTGTTAATACCTGCACGTTTTAAGCAGTTATATGAACGTACTGATAAATCAAGTTCTTCAATTGACATTTCAAGTACTTTTTCTTTTTGGTCTTCTTCTTTTTCCACCATAATTTCAGCATTTTGCGCTTCATCTGTTAAGTTTACAAAGATATTTAAGTGTTCAGTTAAGATTTTAGCACCAAGAGAAATAGATTCAAGTGGTGTAATAGATCCGTCTGTCCAAACATCTAATGTTAACTTATCGAAGTTCGCATTTTGACCGACACGTGTATTTTCTACTGTGTAGTTTACACGCTCTACTGGTGTGTAAATAGAGTCTACTGGAATTACTCCGATTGGTAGGTCGCTACTATTATTCGCCTCAGATAATGCATATCCGCGTCCGCGTCCTGCAATCATACGTACTTTTATACTTCCACCTTTAGCAACTGTTGCAATTTTTAAATCTGGATTTAAAATCTCAACGTCACTATCGTGTGTAATATCTGCAGCTGTTACAACACCTTCGTCTGTAACATCAATTTCTAACGTTTTGTCCTCTTCTGAATAGATCTTTAACGCTAAGCTTTTAATGTTTGTAATAATTGTTGTAACATCTTCGATGACGTTCTCAATTGTTGAGAATTCATGCAGTACGTTTTCGAATTCGACTGTTTTTACTGCCGCACCAGGTAAAGATGATAAAAGAATGCGACGTAAGGAGTTCCCAAGCGTTGTTCCATAACCTCTTTCTAGAGGTTCTACAACAAACTTACCAAACTTAGAATCTTCCGATAGTTCTACTGTTTCAATTCTAGGTTTTTCGATTTCAATCATTGTTTACTTTTTCCTCCCTATAACCGCCGTTAATTTGAGCAATGTGTTTTTATCATCGTTAATTATACACGACGACGTTTCGGTGGACGACAACCGTTGTGTGGAACTGGAGTTACGTCTTTAATAGATGTAATCTCTAATCCAGCTGATTGTAATGCACGAATTGCTGATTCGCGTCCTGCACCAGGTCCTTTTACTGTAACTTCTACAGTTTTAAGACCGTGTTCCATTGCTGCTTTAGAAGCAGTTTCAGAAGCCATTTGTGCTGCAAATGGAGTAGATTTCTTAGAACCTTTAAATCCTAATGCACCAGCAGATGACCATGAAAGTGCGTTTCCGAAATCATCAGTGATCGTTACAATTGTGTTGTTGAAAGTTGAACGAATGTGCGCAACTCCTGATTCAACATTTTTTTTCACTCTACGTTTACGTGATGTACGTGCTTGATTACGAGCCATTTATAATACTCCTCCCTTACTTATTAATTACTTCTTCTTGTTCGCGATTGTTTTCTTAGGACCTTTACGCGTTCTTGCGTTGTTTTTAGTCTTTTGTCCACGAACTGGTAATCCACGACGGTGACGCATACCTCTGTATGATGCGATTTCTAATAAACGTTTAACGTCTAAGTTTTCGTCACGACGTAAGTCACCTTCAAGTTTGTAATTGTCTACAACTTCACGAATTTTTGTTAGTTCATCATCTGTTAGATCTTGAACACGTGTATCTTCGCTTACTCCAGCTTTTGAAAGAATTTCAGCTGCTCTAGATTTACCGATACCGTAAATATACGTTAATGAAATTACTACACGTTTGTCACGTGGAATGTCAACTCCTGCAATACGAGCCATTGATTTACACCTCCGTTAATTATTATCCTTGTCTTTGTTTATGCTTAGGATTTTCACAAATTACCATTACTTTACCTTTACGACGAATAACTTTACATTTTTCGCAGATTGGTTTTACTGATGGTCTTACTTTCATTTTGTTACCTCCTTAATAATTGGAGTCCTTATTTAAAACGATAAGTGATTCTTCCTTTAGTTAAGTCATATGGTGACATTTCAACTGTTACTTTATCTCCAGGAAGGATTCGAATATAGTTCATACGAATTTTACCAGATACATGAGCTGTAATCTCATGACCATTTTCTAGTTCTACTTTGAACTGTGCGTTCGGTAATGTTTCTTTTACAATACCTTCTAACTCAATAACGCCTTCTTTACTCACTTTATATTCCTCCTTTACAGTTTAAACTCTTTCTTTTAGCTTGTCTTCAGGTGAAACCACTTATATTTAAGGACCATTGCTATATTCACCTAAAGACTTAAGGTGAATATTAAAGTGTTTCAAGAATTTTATCGACGTCAGCAAAAACTTCGTCGATATCTCTTGCACCATCTACTTTAGATAGAATTCCTTGATTTTCGTAGAATTCAAGTAGAGGTTTTGTTTTTTTAATGTTTACATCTAGTCTATTTTGAACCGTTTCTGGGTTGTCATCTTCACGTTGGTATAGTTTACCGCCATCGAGATCACAAACACCATCTTTTTTCGGCGGGTTAAACACTAAGTGATACGCCGTACCGCATACTTCACAGATACGACGACCTGTGAGTCGGTTCATAAGTTCCTCTTCAGGAACATCGATATATAGTGTAGAGTCTATTTGACTACCAAGTTCTGCCATAATATCGTTTAATGCTTCTGCTTGAGCGACAGTTCTTGGGAAACCATCTAGTAAGAAGCCGTCTTTAGCATCACTTTCAGCTAGTCTTTCTTTAACGATTCCAATTGTTACTTCATCTGGTACGAGTTCACCACGGTCCATATAAGCTTGCGCTTCTTTACCGAGTTCAGTTTCGTTTTTAATCGCTAAACGGAACATATCGCCAGTTGAAATATGTGGAATCGGGTATTTTTTAATGATTTCTGTCGCCTGTGTTCCTTTACCTGCTCCAGGCAATCCCATGATTACGATGTTCATGAATATCCTCCTACTAATCCTCTTACGTTTTACTTATTGCGTCTAAATCCTCTGTACTCTCTTTGTCCTGCCTGAGCTTCGAGTTGTTTCATTGTTTCTAGCGCAACCCCGATAACGATGAGTAGGCTTGTACCACCAATCTGAATTGTTTGTGGTAAATCCATTAATCTTGTTAGCAGTATTGGTAATACAGCAATAAATGCTAAGAATATAGATCCAACAAATACTAAACGATATAGTACGTTCGTGATATATTCTTCTGTATTTTTACCTGGACGAATTCCAGGAATGTAACTGCCTTGGTTTTTAAGGTTATCTGCCATCTTTTCTGGGTTAACTTGTACAAATGCGTAGAAGTACGCAAACAGTATAATCAGAATAATATACAATACCATACCGATATTTGAAGCTGGATTTGCAGCTTCTGCAAATTTAATTGCCCAAGCTTGATCTTGGAAAAACAGCGATATAGATTGCGGTAGCATTAAGAATGCCATAGCAAAGATAACTGGGATAACTCCTGCAGGGTTAACTTTTAATGGTAAGAATGTCGCTTGAGGTGCAAGCATTGCTTGACGACCTCTACCTCTAGCATACTGAATCGGAATTTTACGAATCGCTTGTAATACGTAAACCGCAAATGCTACTAGAAGTAATAAACCTACGACCATTCCAACAACTGTCAACACAGCCATCGTAGTGTCTTGTGCGCCAACAAATTGCTGTTCATAGAACTGAATTAATGAACTTGGTAATGCTCCTAAAATACCAGCAAAGATAATTATAGAAATACCATTACCTACACCGTGTTCAGTAATTTGTTCACCAAGCCATAATAAGAACGCTGTACCTGTCGTTAATACAATTGCAATGATTAAATATGAACCAATTGAATTGTCCTCGATTAACGTTCCTCCAAGCATTTGGTTAAAAGCAAATGACATACCAATAGACTGAATGAACGCTAGAATTATCGTAAAGTAACGCGTAAATTGCGCAATTTTACGTCTTCCAACTTCACCTTGACGTGACCATTCAGCGAATTTAGGTACTACATCCATTTGTAATAATTGCGTAACGATTGACGCAGTGATGTAGGGCATTATCCCCATTGCAAAAATAGAGAAGTTTTTAAGTGCCCCACCACCGAAAGTGTTCATGACGTCAAGTACGCCGCCTTCTGCTTGTGCGTCAAAGACGCTAGGATCAACACCAGGAACTGGTATATAAGTACCTATCTTAAATATAACGAGCATCGCTAGTGTGAACAGAATTTTATGGCGAATCTCTTTAATTTTAAAGAAATTCTGAACATTGCTGATCATTAGATCACCTCTACAGTACCGCCTTGTGCTTCAATCGCTTCTTTAGCAGCTTGTGAAAACTTATTCGCTTGTACTGTAAGTTTAACATTAAGTTCACCTGAACCAAGTACTTTAACTGCTGCGTTCTTTCTAACTAACCCAGACTCAAATAATACCTCAGGCGTTACTACAGTTCCAGCTTCAAACTTATTTAAATCGCTAATGTTAACGATCGAATAACTTTTACGGTTGATATTTGTGAAACCACGTTTAGGAATAGCTCGGAATAATGGTAATTGACCACCTTCGAATACTAAACCTACGCCACCACCTGTACGAGCGTTTTGACCTTTATGTCCACGTCCTGAAGTTTTACCGTGCCCTGATGACATACCACGACCAACACGTTTACGTGATTTACGCGCGCCTTCAACTGGTTTAAGTTCGTGTAATTTCATTGTCGCACCTCCTATTTTAAATTGCTAATTAAATCTCTTCTACTTTTACTAAGTGTTTTACTTTGTCTACTTGTCCTCTTAATTGAGCAGTATCTTCAAGCTCGATTGAAGAATTAATTTTCTTTAGACCGAGTGAAGCCACTGTCTTCTTTTGTGTTTCCGGTCTACCGATAACACTTCTTACGAGGGTAACTTTAACTTTTGCCATCTTGGAAACTCCCCCTTAATTTAAGATTTCTTCTACAGTTTTTCCACGCAGTCTAGCTACTTCGTTAACGTCTTTAAGTTCTTCTAAACCTGTCATAGTAGCACGCACTACGTTAATTGGAGTACTTGCGCCAATAGATTTACTTAACACGTCAGTAACACCTGCTAACTCTAATACCGCACGTACTGGACCACCTGCGATAACCCCTGTACCAGGAGCAGCTGGTTTCATAAATACGTGACCTGAGCTAAAGCGTCCGTTAATTTCATGTGGAATAGTTCCATCAACGATTGGAACTTGGATAAGGTCTTTCTTAGCAGCCTCGATTGCTTTTTTGATTGCTTCTGGCACCTCTTGTGCTTTACCTTGACCAAATCCTACTCGACCATTTCTGTCTCCTACTACTACTAAAGCAGAGAAACGGAAACGTCTACCACCTTTAACTACTTTCGCAATACGATTAATCGTTACTACGCGTTCTTCAAATTCTTGTTTTTCATCTCTACGATTACGAGCCATTTTCTTAATTCGCCTCCTTCAATTAGAATTTTAGTCCGTTTTCACGTGCAGCGTCTGCTAATGCAGCAACACGTCCGTGGTAAAGGTATCCACCGCGGTCGAATACTACTGTTTCAACACCTGCATCTTTTGCACGTTCAGCAATTAATTTACCAACTTCACCAGCAGCTTCTTTGTTAGATCCAAGTTCACCTTTGAACTCTTTGTCTTGTGTTGAAGCACTTGCTAATGTTTTATGGTTCACATCATCGATAATTTGAGCGTAAATATTTTTATTTGAGCGGTATACATTTAAACGTGGTCTTTCAGGAGTTCCTGAAATGTTTTTACGTACACGTAAGTGTCTTTTACGACGTACCGCATTTTTATCGATCTTAGAAATCATTTATGTTCCTCCTCACTTTTTTAATTATTTACCAGTTTTACCTTCTTTACGACGTACGTATTCGTCTTTGTAACGAATCCCTTTACCTTTATAAGGTTCAGGTGGACGTACAGCACGAATGTTAGAAGCTAATGCTCCAACTTCTTCTTTGTTGATACCTTCAATCTTAAGGTTAGTGTTACCATCAACAGCGATTGATAAAGTATCTGTAGATTCGAATTCAACTGGGTGAGAAAGTCCGACGTTTAATACAAGTTTGTTACCTTGCATTTGTGCACGGTAACCAACACCGATTAACTCTAATTCTTTAGTGAATCCTTCTGACACACCTTGAATCATGTTGTTTAATAAAGAACGTGTTGTACCATGAATCGAACGCATCGGGATTGAGTCGTTAGGACGCTCAACTACGATCGTGTTTTCTTCAATTTTATAGTTTAAGTCTGCATTTAAAGTTCTTGTAAGCTCCCCTTTTGGACCTTTAACTGTAAATGTAGTGCCATCAACGTCTACTGTAACGTTTGATGGGATTTCAATAATACGGTTACCAATACGGCTCATTTTTGCACCTCCTATTATTTATTACCAAACGTATGCGAGTACTTCTCCGCCAACGTTTTTATTACGAGCTTCTTTATCTGTAAGTACACCTTCAGATGTTGAGATTAAAGCAACACCTAAACCGTTAAGTACTTTTGGTAGTTCATCTTTCTTTGCGTAAACGCGAAGTCCTGGTTTTGAGATTCTCTTAAGACCAGTGATAACTCTTTCGTCGTTTTGACCATATTTTAAGAACACACGGATGATGTTTTGTTTGTCATCCTCCACATATTCAACATTTTTGATGAAACCTTCGTTTTTAAGAATTTCAGCGATATCTCTTTTGATATTTGATGCTGGAATTTCTAATGATTCATGTTTAACGATATTCGCATTTCTAATGCGCGTTAGCATATCTGCAATTGGATCTGATACTGTCATTTAATATGCCTCCCTTCAAATTATATGGAATTACCAGCTTGCTTTTTTAACGCCTGGAATTTGACCTTTATATGCGAGTTCACGGAAACAGATACGGCAAAGTTTAAATTTGCGAAGTACTGAGTGTGGACGTCCACATCTTTCACAACGTGTATATTCTCTTACTTTGAATTTTTGCGGTTTTTGTTGTTTCGCAATCATTGATTTTTTAGCCATGAATATGCCTCCTTTTTACTTTTTGAATGGCATACCAAATTGTGTTAACAGTTCACGAGCCTCTTCGTCTGTGTTTGCTGTTGTAACAATAACGATATCCATACCTCTAACTTTTGTCACTTTATCGTAGTCGATTTCTGGGAAGATAATTTGTTCTTTAACACCTAGTGTGTAGTTCCCACGACCATCAAATGCTTTTTTAGATACACCTCTGAAGTCTCTTACACGTGGTAATGAAACTGAGATTAATTTATCTAAGAAGTCATACATTCTGTCGCCACGTAAAGTTACTTTTGCACCAATTGGCATACCTTCACGTAAACGGAATGTTGCTACTGATTTTTTAGCTTTTGTAATTTGTGGTTTTTGACCTGTAATTGCTGTAAGTTCTTCAACAGCATTATCAAGTACTTTAGCGTTTTGTACAGCTTCACCAACACCCATGTTAATTACGATTTTTTCGATTTTAGGTGCTTGCATTACAGAGCTGTAATCAAACTTTTTAACGAGTTCATCTTTAATTGTCTCGTTATATTTATCTTTTAAACGAATCACGAAATGTGTCCTCCTTCCGAATTACCTAATTAAATTTCTTTACCTGATTTAACAGCTACTCTAATTTTCTTTCCGTCTTTTTCTTCATAACGGACTCTAGTGCGTTCACCTGAATCAGGATCAACGTGCATAACGTTAGAAACGTGAATTGCTGCTTCTGTTTCTAAGATCCCTCCGTCTGGGTTAAGTTGAGAAGGTTTTTGGTGTTTTTTAACCATGTTAACTCCTTCAACTACCACACGTTCTTCTCTAGGGATAGCTCTTAAAACAGTTCCCTCTTTACCTTTGTCTTTACCGCTGATAACTACTACTTTATCGCCTGTTTTTACGTGCATCGTCTTATCGCACCTCCTTAGCTAATATAAAATTATAATACTTCTGGTGCCAATGAGATAATTCTCATAAAGTTTCCGTCACGTAATTCACGTGCTACTGGACCAAATATACGAGTTCCTCTTGGACTTTTATCGTCACGAATAATGACACATGCGTTTTCGTCGAATTTGATATACGAACCATCTTCACGACGGATACCTGATTTAGAACGAACGATGACTGCTTTTACTACGTCACCTTTCTTGACAACACCACCCGGTGTTGCATGTTTTACTGTTGCAACAACAACATCACCAATGTTCGCAGTTTTACGGCCTGTACCACCAAGTACTTTGATCGCTAAAACTTCGCGAGCTCCAGAGTTGTCGGCAACTTTCATACGAGATTCTTGTTGAATCATGCGTGGTTACCTCCCTTTATATATCTACTGAATTAGATAATTACTGATTCCTCTACGATTTCCACTAAACGGAAACGTTTTGTAGCTGATAATGGACGAGTTGACTCAATCTTAACGATGTCGCCTACTTTTGCTTTGTTGTGCTCATCGTGAGCTTTGTACTTCTTAGAGTATTTTACGCGTTTACCAATAATTGGATGTCTTTTGTGCGTTTCGATAACAACTGTAATTGTTTTATCCATTTTATCAGAAACGACACGGCCTTGATAAACTTTACGTTCATTTGTTTCTGCCATTATATAAACCTCCTCTTAGTTATTGATTCGCTTTAGCTTCTTCAATTTCTCTTTCACGAATTGTCGTTTTCATACGAGCGATAGTTTTTCTAACTTCTTTGATACGAGCAGTGTTCTCTAGCTGACCTGTAGCTAGTTGAAAGCGTAAGTTGAAGAGTTCTTCTTTAAGCTCTTTAATATTGTTATTAATTTCTTCATTTGTTAATTCACGGATTTCCTTAGCCTTCATTCGTATCACCACCTAATTCTTCGCGTACAACGAATTTTGTTTTTACTGGAAGTTTATGTCCTGCAAGACGTAACGCTTCACGTGCTACGGCTTCCTCAACACCTGCAACTTCAAACAGGATACGGCCTGGTTTTACGTTAGCAACCCATTGCTCAACAGCACCTTTACCAGAACCCATTCGGACTTCTAATGGTTTTTTAGTGATTGGCGTGTGTGGGAAAATGTTGATCCACACTTTACCGCCACGTTTCATGTAACGTGTCATAGCGATACGTGCAGCTTCAATTTGACGCGCTGTAATCCAAGACGCTGTCGTAGCTTGTAAGCCGTAATCGCCGAAGCTTACTTCGTTACCGCCTTTTGAACGTCCTTTACTGTCTGGACGATGTTGACGACGGTACTTAACTCTTTTTGGTAATAACATTCTTCAAGTACTCCTCTCTTAGTTATTCTCGTTCTTTACTGTTGGTAGAACTTCACCACGGTAGATCCACACTTTAACACCTAACTTACCGTAAGTTGTGTCTGCTTCTTCGTTAGCAAAGTCAATATCTGCGCGAAGTGTGTGTAATGGAACTGTTCCTTCGTTGTATCCTTCAGCACGAGCAATGTCTGCTCCGCCTAAACGACCTGAAACTGATGTTTTAACACCTTTTGCTCCAGCTCTCATCGTTCTTTGGATCGCTTGTTTTTGTGCTCTACGGAATGACACACGGTTTTCTAGTTGACGTGCGATGTTTTCCGCAACTAATTTTGCATCTAAATCAATATTTTTAACTTCAATTACGTTAATGTGAACACGTTTGCCTGTTAATTTAACAAGTGCTTCACGTAATTTTTCAATTTCGCTACCACCTTTACCAATAACCATTCCTGGTTTACCAGTATGGAGCGCAATGTTTACTCTATTTGCAGCACGCTCAATAATTACTTGTGACACTGCTGCATCTTTTAGGTTTTTATCAATATATTTACGGATTTTTAAGTCTTCGTGTAATAAGTCAGCAAAGTCGTTTTCTGCATACCACTTAGCTTCCCAGTCTTTGATTACACCAACACGTAATCCAGTTGGATTAATCTTTTGACCCAAATTAATTCCCTCCTCTAATTAGTTTGCTTCTTCAGCCTGTTCTTCTACTGCTTCTTCTTTTTCAGTAAGTACTACAGTAATGTGGCTAGTACGTTTGTTGATTGCTGTCGCACGGCCTTGTGCACGTGGGCGGAAACGTTTAAGCGTTGGTCCTTCATTTGCGTAAATTTCAGAAACAACTAGGTTGTCAACGTCCATGTCATAGTTATGTTCAGCGTTTGCTACTGCTGATTGAATTAACTTTTCAACAACGTCAGCCGCTCTTTTATTCGTTAACTTTAATAGTGCTACTGCTTCTCCGACCTCTTTACCTCTAACGAGATCAAGTACTAGACGTACTTTACGTGGTGCAATACGCACTGTTCTAGCAACTGCTTTCGCTTGCATGTTTTATCCTCCTTTAGGTGTAGACTATTATCGAGTTACAGCGTCATTGCCGCCGTGTCCTTTGAATGTTCTTGTTGGAGCAAACTCTCCGAGTTTGTGACCAACCATATCTTCAGTAATATAAACTGGTACGTGTTTACGTCCATCGTAAACTGCAATTGTGTGTCCGATGAATTGTGGGAAAATTGTCGAACGACGTGACCATGTTTTAATTACGCTCTTTTTATTTGATTCATTAAGGTTTTCTACCTTTTTCATTAAATGATCATCTACAAAAGGTCCTTTTTTAATACTACGTGCCATTTTGGCGCCTCCCTTCAAGAAATCAGTGCGGCTGTTACCGCACAAGATTTAATGATGTTGATTATTTTTTACGTCTTCTAACGATTAACTTAGTTGATTTCTTTTTATCTCTACGAGTTTTCTTACCAAGAGTCTTTTTACCCCATGGAGAAAGTGGAGATGGCATACCGATACCTGTTCTACCTTCACCACCACCGTGTGGGTGATCGTTAGGGTTCATAGCAGAACCACGAACAGTTGGTCTTTTACCTGCCCATCTAGAACGACCTGCTTTACCTACGTTAACAAGTTCGTGTTGTTCGTTACCAACAGCACCTACTGTTGCACGGCATGTAAGTAAAATCATGCGCATTTCACCTGAACGTAGGCGAACAATCGCATATTTACCTTCTTTACCAAGTAATTGTGCTGACGCACCAGCTGAACGAGCAATTTGTCCACCTTTACCTGGTTTAAGTTCAATGTTGTGTACAGTTGTACCAACTGGCATATCACCTAATTCAAGTGCGTTACCAAGTTTGATATCTGCATCTTTACCACTCATAACTTCTTGTCCAACTTCAATTCCTTTAGGAGCAATGATGTATCTTTTCTCACCATCTGCATATTGAACAAGTGCGATATTCGCTGAACGGTTCGGATCGTATTCAATTGTTTTAATACGTCCTGGTACCCCGTCTTTGTTACGTTTAAAGTCAATTTTTCTGTATTGACGCTTATGTCCGCCACCTTTATGACGAACTGTGATTTTTCCTTGAGCATTACGGCCAGCTTTTTTCGGAAGTGGCTCTAATAATGAACGTTCTGGCTTTGACGTTGTAACATCTTTATAGTCCAGACTCGTCATGTTACGACGACCATTTGTAGTTGGTTTATAATGTTTAATCGCCATTAAATGTTTACCTCCTTATTGGTAATTATCGAATTAGAAGAGTTCAATAGAACCTTCACTTAATTTTACAATCGCTTTTCTTCTTCTGTTTGTATAACCTTCATAACGTCCCATACGTTTCTTTTTAGGTTTTACGTTCATAATGTTAACTTTTTCAACTTTAACATCAAAAATTTCTTCCACTGCGTGTTTAACTTGAGTTTTTGTAGCTCTAACGTCAACATCGAAAGTGTACTTGTTATCTGACATTAAGTCTGCTGAACGCTCAGTGATTACTGGGCGTTTAATAACGTCTCTAGCTTCCATTACAGAAGTACCTCCCCTGCTTTAGTAATTGCATCTTCCGTGAAAATTACACGATCTGCAGAAAGGATATCTAATACGTTTAGGCCTGAAGCAGTGATAACTTTAACCTCAGGGATATTACGTCCTGATTTTAGAACGTTCTCATCTTGTTCACCTAATACGATAAGTGTCTTTCTACCTGCATCTAAGTTATCTAAAGCTTTAACAAGTTCTTTTGTTTTCGGTGCATCAAATGATAATGCATCTACAACTGTTAATGCTTCTTCGTTTGCTTTTGATGAAAGTGCTGAACGTAACGCTAAACGTCTCATTTTTCTAGGCATTTTGACGCTGTGGTCTCTTGGAGTTGGGCCGAATACTACGCCCCCGCCTCTCATGTGTGGTTCACGAATTGAACCTTGACGTGCGTTACCAGTTCCTTTTTGTCTAAATGGCTTTCTACCACCACCGCGAACTTCTCCACGGTTTTTAACTTTATGAGTACCTTGTCTTAATGATGCACGTTGAAGCATAACTGCTTCGAATAATGCATGTTGGTTTGGCTCAATACCGAAAATTTCTTCGTTTAAATCGATTGATTTTACTTTTGAACCATCAATAGATAATACATCTACGCTTGCCATTTTGTATCCTCCTTCCTCTATTATTTGTCACCTTTAATTGCTGATGAAATTTGTACGTATCCTTTTTTAGGTCCAGGCACATTACCTTTTACTAAAATTACGCTGCGCTCGTTGTCAACCATTACTACTTCTAGGTTTTGAAGAGTCACTTTGTCTCCACCCATTTGTCCTGGTAATTCTTTACCTTTTAATACGTGAGATGGATCCATCATACCCATTGAACCTGGGCGTCTATGGTAGCGTGAACCGTGACTTGAAGGTCCTTTCGCTTGGTTGTGACGCTTAATGTTACCTTGGTAACCTTTACCTTTAGAAGTTCCTGTAACATCGACGATGTCGCCAGCCTCAAATGTATCTACGTTGACTTCTTGACCTACGTCGAATTCATCTACGTTTAAGTTGCGGAATTCGCGTACGAAGCGCTTAGGGTTCGCACCTGAAGCTTTAACGTGGCCCATTTCAGCCTTAGTTGCATATTTGTTAGTACGTCTAGTTGGTTTGTAATCTTGTTTGTCATCAAAACCAATTTGTACTGCGTTATATCCGTCTACTTCTTCTGTTTTCTTTTGAAGGACAACGTTACCTGCCGCTTCAATAACTGTTACTGGAATTAACTCACCATTCTCTCCGAAAATCTGAGTCATTCCTACTTTTTTACCTAAGATTCCTTTGGTCATCGAAAGTCGCACCTCCTGAGTTTAATTTATAGTTTAATTTCGATGTCCACACCAGATGGTAAGTTTAAGCCCATAAGAGCATCAACTGTTTTTGGTGTAGGGTTTAAAATGTCGATAAGACGTTTATGCGTACGTTGTTCAAATTGCTCACGTGAATCTTTGTATTTGTGTACTGCACGTAAGATTGTGTAAACAGATTTTTCTGTCGGAAGTGGAATTGGTCCAGAAACCTCCGCACCAGAACGTTTTGCTGTTTCAACAATTTTCTCTGCTGATTGATCAAGCACTCTGTGCTCGTACGCTTTTAAACGAATACGAATTTTTTGTTTTGCCATTATTTTAACCTCCTCGGTCGTCATCATTTATTGATAGACTTCTCCACGAAAATTTTCTTGCACATCCGCCATGACAATGGGGCCGGGTGTGTCAGTAACCTCTCGCTTCATCGATTTTACAATAAATCCTTGATATACCAAGGATTTACATTGTATTTGACAGCTGTTTCTGTCTTTCTTTGAGTCCAACGCTATATATAATACATTAAAAGAGCGAAGATATCAAGGATTATCCTTATAATTTTCGCTCTTTTTTTATCTTTTATATAAATTTCTCATTATTGTAATATAAATATGAAGTAAAAGATAAAAATTACAGATAAAACATACATTATATTATGTACTTCTTTTCTTTTACCTGCCATGATCATTGAAATTGGATAGAAAACAAATCCAACTGCAATACCTGTCGCAACACTGTAAGTGAGTGGCATCATAATAACTGTTAAAAATGCCGGAACTGCAACTTCAAATCTCGTCCACTCGACTCGACTTAAGTTTGAAGCCATTAAAGCTCCAACAATTATAAGAGCAGGTGCCGTTACTTCAGAGGTAAATACAACAATTAACGGACTAAAGAATATCGCAAGTAAAAATAATAGAGATGTTACAACACTCGCAAACCCCGTTCTTGCTCCTGCAGCAACTCCCGCCGTTGATTCTACATAAGACGTCGTCGTAGATGTACCGAGAATTGCTCCAGAGATTGTAGCAATAGAATCTGCAGCAAGTGCTTTACTTGCTCTTGGTATTTTATTGTCTTTAATTAAGTTCGCTTGAGAAGCTATTCCAACCAATGTACCAGCTGTGTCGAAAAAGTCAACAAATAAAAATGTAAGTACGACGACTAAAAACTGTACGTTAAACAATTCTGAAGGATTTAAAAATCCTTCAAACGCTGCACCAAATGTCGGTGCAATACTTGGTACTCTACTTACAATCCCGTCTGGCATTGGTAGTAAGTTAAATACGAGTCCAGCAATCGCCGTCAAAATCATTCCAATAAAAATCGCACCTGGAATCTTTCTTGCCATCAATATAACAGTAAGAATTAAACCAAATATTGTCAGAAGAACATGCGCATCATGAATATTACCGATATGTACGAGAGTATTTTCATCAGCAACAATTAAACCTGCACCTTTAAGCCCAACAAATGCAATGAAAAACCCAATTCCAGCACTAACGGCCATTTTCATTTCCATTGGTATAGAATTAATTACATACTCTCTTAAACCTGTTGCCGTTAAAATAATAAATAATATTCCAGAAATTAAAACTCCAGATAGCGCTGTTTGCCACGGTACACCCATACCAAGTACAACGGAGAACGCAAAGAATGCGTTTAACCCCATTCCTGGCGCTAAAGCTATTGGATATCTAGCCCATACTCCCATAATAAAAGTCCCGATAAATGCCGCTAAACACGTCGCAACAAATACTGCGTTAATGTCCATACGCATGTCATCAGGAATCCCGTCTACTCCAGCAAGACTAAGCATCGCTGGGTTTACTGCTAAAACATACGCCATCGAAAGAAACGTTGTGATTCCTCCGATTGCTTCACTACGATAATTTGTACCTAACTCATCAAACTGAAAATACCGCTTCATATTCATCCTCTTCTTAATTAAAGTACTTTTTATAGTAATTATAAATTTTAACGATATTATATTATGTTTGCAATGTTTTTTGACAAGAGAAAGTTTATATAATCGACCTTTTGGCAATAGATAGTTACGGAGGGATGCTATATTAATACTAAAATCAAACTTACATCATTATTACTTGCGTTATCTCTTACTTTAGCTGCATGTAGTAATGATGAAGAAACAACAAATACCGAAAATACTGGAGATAATAATTCAGAGCAAACAGAAGTCACAAACGAGTCAAATGATTCAAATGAAGATTCAAACGATGACGATAGTGATGATAATAGTAGTAATACTAATAATGAAAGTTCTTCAAACGAAAGTAACACAAACGACGAACTCGATATGGCTCAATTTGATTCATCAATTGAAGACGCGATTGAAGAAGCAAAATCTAATTTCGACGGTGAATTAACTGAAATCGGAGTTAGCACTGAAAATAATCAGTATGTTTATAAGATTGAACTTGAAAGCGACACTGAAGAATATGAAGTAAGTTTAAATGTCAATGACTTATCTGTCGTGGAAGAAGAAACTGAAACAGAAGATGATCCTGAAGACAATGATTACTTCCAATATAATGATCTCGTTAAAGTAGAAGATGCGATTGAAACTGCTAAAAAAGAAGTAGATGGTAAAGTTGAAGAATGGTCCACTGACTTTGATGATGGAAAACTTTACTACGAGATTTCAATCATTCAAAACAGTGATAATGAAGACGTTGATGTTATAATTGATGCGTATACAGGTGATTTTGTAAAAATCGATGACTAATCGAATCAATACTCTACAGCGAGGGATATCCCCTCGCTTTTTTACGTAGAGGTAGAAAGTCCTTTTGTGCTATCATTAGTAATAACTATATATAAGAAGGTGAGAGCATGGATTTAAAACAACATCTAGAATCATTAAAGTATGATTACGTTCGAATTCAAGGTGATTTAGAAAAAATTGAATCTACCGGACACTCTCCGCAAAAAATGCTTGAAAAACTTGAATCTATTGAACAAGAAATCAAAGAAACAAAAGAAAAAATTAAAAAAGGTAGTTGATTCAAACGATGACAGATAATTTAAAGCAAAAAATATTATTTATTATGCTCATTCAGTTTTTAATTTACTTTGGTTTTAGTATGATTATCCCAGTCATGCCGGAACTTGTCGTCGTGTTTGGAGTAAGTACATTACATCTTGGATTTATACTTGCAATATACTCTATTGCAAGTTTTATATCTGCACCATTTTTCGGAACTCTATCTGACAGAATTGGCAGAAAACCTCTGTTAGTCGGTGGTCTTTTTGTATTTATGTTAAGTTTTTTAGTCTTTGCGATTTTTTCAAATAGTTTAGTAATCTTATACATCAGTCGCTTCTTTGCAGGTATGGCTTCTGGTGCACTATATGTCGCGACAACATCAATGGTCGCAGATATTACATCAATTGAATCTCGTACAAAATACATGGGACTCATCGGCATGGCGATGGGTATTGGTTTTGTATTTGGCCCAGGTATTGGTGGATTACTTGCCACAGTATCAATTTCAGCGCCGTTTTTCATGACGTCCATCATTATTTTAGTCGCACTCATCTTTTCAATTATTAAAATTGAAGAAACATACAATAGACATACTGAGATTGTGCGTGGCATTGGTGTTCAAAAGGAATACTTTATTAAACCTGTTGGTATCTTACTTGTCGCAACGTTCGTTGTAATGTTTATGATGAGTGGAATGGAAAGTACATTCCAACTTTTAGGAAAAGAAAAAATCGATATTACACCTGGAGAGATGGGCGTTCTTTTCTTTATTGGAGGAATCTTTAACGCAATCGTTCAAGGTGGAGTCATTAGAAAATTAAAAGACGGACAAGAATATGGTGCGATGATGATCGGCCAACTCATGGCTTTAATCGCATTTATAATGCTTCCATTTATGACAGGTTTATTTTACGCAGGCATTTGTATTGTCTTGTTAATGAGTGGTAACGCACTTGTTAAAACACTCATGACTTCTCAAATTACTAAAGAAGCAAAACATAACGAGATGGGTAAGATGACGTCTACAACATATGCATTAGATAGTCTTGGACGTATTATTGGACCGGTATTTTTCAACTTACTATTTCTTATCCACTACGGCGTACCTTTCTTCTTTGGTGCATTAGTTGTATTACTATCAACATTCTTTATATATCAATATTATAGAAAAAGAGGTCAAGTCGTATGACATTTTTAACGATAATGATGTTAATCATTTATCTATTAGTCGCATTTATAACGATTTATAGTTTACGCGCTAAATTTTTAATGATTATCAGAATTATTTCCGGAATTGGATTTTTCATTATGTTGTTATCGTTTCTACTTCCTTTACATGGAATTAACGATTATATGATGCTGTTACTCGCGATTTCGATTATCGCAGCAGTAGAGATTACTGCATTTAAAGTCAGACATGATGATAGACACTTATTCTTAATTCACGTCTTTACACTTGCGATGGCACTTGCGCTAGTCGTATACCTCATCATCGTGTAAAGGAGTTAACTTATGAACCGAGTGATATTAACATTACTCACACTGATTCAATGTATGTTCTTTGTCAACGTACTGCTTAATGAGGGTGTTATTTTCTTTAACATCTACATATGGGGAGTTGTTGCATTAACTTCTCTTATGGCAGGTGTGATTTCTTTTAATTCCAGTTCAAGTAATATTGACGACAGCGCGAATAATTATTTCGCATTAACACTAATAACAATATCGATCGTATCAATAGGGTGCATTATATATTTGGCAATATTTAAGCCGTTCTACTTATAGTGTAGAACGGCTTTATTTTATGCTTCAATATATTCAACTGTTTCTTCTGGATAATTCATATTCTTTTTATAGAATGAGATAAATCCACCATAACTAATATAACTAATAAATATAGAAGTAACTAGAATCACAAGTCCAGCTAATATTCCGGCAAGGACTGAAAGCACTGTTGAGTTTGTATATGCAATAATCGCTGATGCAAGTAATATTGAAACACCAACAATTAAAATGAGTATTAATGATAGTAAAAACATCGAAATAACAAGTTTTAAAAACTGCTTAAAGTTCTTAGAAATAATGTTAAATCCTGTACTTATCTTATCTCCAAATGTGTTTTCTGCTTTCTCTAAATGCCTAAACCATGTGTTCGCAACAAAACCTTGAACGAGTATATTAAGAAATACAGTCACTATAATCCCGGTAAATAGAAGTAGTATTGCTCCAATTGAATTAACGACAGCATTACTAAACTCGTTAACATCAGCGAATCCAAATCCACCACCATAAAATATCGGTCCCGTTACAATGTTGATAAATATGTTCATTGCAAATCCGATGAGAATTAAAACGATCGCAAGACCAAGTGATTTTAAGTATCTACCTCTTTGGAATGGGAATAATCCATGTTTAAATCTAGAAAGTTTTTCTTCATATGCTAAGAAATAATAATTATAATAACTAAAGTTTAATGGTATTAATACAAAAATCGCAAAAAGTAAGAAGAAAATTATACTAAATATAACTCCAAAAATGCTAAGTGCGTTAGACCCTGTTGCATCTATTGTACTCACCGAGCCTGCGATTATCACTACGGCTATACCTCCAGCAAATAGAAAAACGAGTCCTAAAAATATAGAAAATAATACAATATTTAAAATAACTTTTAAATGTTGTCCTCTTAATTTTTCAAAATAATCTCGTTGATATTCAAACATATCTCTACCTCCTCTTTATTTGTTTTTACACTTATTTAGGGTGCGCTAAACATTAAAAAGACTCGAGGTTACCCGAGTCATTAGTCTGTTACAGTCAATTCAACTGTACCGATGGTTTCATACTCCGCTTTATATTGACCTTTTTCTAATTGAATCGGTGAGATAAATGTGCCTGATGACACGAACATTCCTTTTGTTAATTTATCTCCACGTGCGTCGAGTGATTCGACTAACCACTTCACTGCGTTCGCTGGATGATCTAAAACGTCTTCTGAATTTCCTGTCTTTACGCTTTTACCGTTAAAGAAAATCGTTCCGTTAATATTTTTTAAATCTTCATAGTTGAACGTCTGGTCTTCACCAATAACGACACTTCCTGACACGGCAGTGTCTGCAATGACTTGGAACATTGAGATATTCGGAAACCAATTTTTATAACGACTGTCAGGCACCTCGATTCCTGGTGCGACTGTACATTTTTTCATAATATCTTCGACACTATCTTCAGGTGATAGTTCTTCTTGAACGATAAATACAAGTTCTAATTCAAGAAACGGATCATTATAATCATTTAAGGAAATAGTTTTAACAATTTGTTTATCTGTCATTGCACCGTATAATGGATGTGTACTATTAAACAGTTTTTGAGTATCTTCAGATGTCAAACTGATTTTATATCCTTTTAAAGTTTCACCATCATCTTTTTTAAAGCTAAGAATTTCATCTTGAATATCATAAGCTGCTTTTAAATTATCTACATTGATATCTTTAGCTTCTACAGGAACGTTATGTTTTCGTGCTTCATAAAGAGTTTTACTTACTGACATATTCCTCACCTATTTTCTTATTTTATTTAAAAACACTTTACCTTTTTGGTACATCGGCACCATAGTATTTAATAGGTAATATACTGGACGATTCAGTACAAAATCAAATCCTCCAATTTTGTTGCTGACTTCTGTGCCCCACTGACTTTTAAATTGCCATAATCCAAAATACTCAGAGTCTTCAGGTGGCTCGACACTCGTTCCACCGAAGTCATAACTTTTAGCACCGTTTTCTCTTGCGTACTGCATCATACTGAACTGCATATGATGGTTTGGTAAAAAGTCACGATAATCATTGGAAGAAGCACCATATAAATAATATGCTTTTTCTCCACATTGTGCGTATAACGCCCCTGAAAGAATTGCTTTTTCTTTAATCTCTTTAATTTCTTCAAGCTGAGTATCTAGTTTACTTAAGCGGTTGTTTAAGTTTTCGAGTTGGTTATTTCTCTTTGTTTCATCTTTAATTTTATTAGCTTTTTTAATGTCTTTATTAACCTTATCGATATCTTTTTGGATATTTTCTTTTACTTCTTTTGGATCTAACTCGACTAAGAATAACTCCATATGACCATTGTCGTGAAGTGCATCGTATAATGACTCAAAGTACGTGATATCTCTTGTTAAGAAACCATCACGTTCTCCTGTAATTTTCATTAACTCGTGGAATGTTTTTAAGTCTTCACGCGCCGCACGCTTTACTGTTGTTCCCATTCGTAATGCACGTCTCACACGTGTACGGTTATTTCGGTCAAAACTCTGTAAAAGTTTTTTATCGTCTAAGGAGACGTCAGTGACCATCGTTTGTCGTGGCTGAATCGCATCTTTACTCATACCATCTAAAAAACCGTGATGGATAAATCCTAAAGACTTTAATAATTTTAATGCTGCTGCATCAGTCTCAGGAATGTCAGGATCGATTTTAATTGTATAGCTGTTTTCTTCTAGCGCAGCGTCAATGACTTCTTTTAATAAGGCTTTTACGAGTATCTCGTCGCTATAATCAACGACAAAGCCACGCGATATATAGCACAATGTAAATTTAGTTTTTGGAATTTTTTTAAACTGTAAAGTTGCGGCCGCTTCTATTTTATCGTCTCGACCAATTGCGATGCGCTTATAATACCAACCTGTTAATTTTTTAGATTCTGCCCAGTCAGTTAACTGCAGTAAGTCTCCATTTCTATGAGATTCAATAAAGTTGTTATACTCTTTTTCGCTTACTTCTAGTCTTTTAATCATTGTGTTTACTCCAATCATTATTTTAGAAATTTTGTTATAATTTTCTAAAGAAGGTGATGTAATTATGAAGCAACTATTGCTTTTGTTATTTATATTATTTAACGCATGGAGTGGTTTTGATATACATGCGAACTACTTACCAGATGATTTAATCGACTGGTTAAGTATACGTATTATATTGCTCGTAATCTCCGGTGCTTTAAGCGTAGTATATATTTTACTCGGTAGCAAAAAAATTAACAAATATTCTTGCAGTTATAAATATATTACTTGCCGGATGGCATTTTTATACTATTTTACTCATTTACTTTAATTAAATTGCATGTGTATTATTTTTGATTGACATGTAATAACTAATGGATAGCCCAAGTAAAAATGTCACAGTGGAAAAGACCCACTCACTGATACTACTTGGCATTCCATTGTAAATTGGAAATACCGATCCAATGAGTAATCCAATAATTAGTGCATACATTAAATATGGGTATGTCTTTAATAAGTAGTGAAGTATTCTACTCGTTAATAATACCCCACTCAATACTCCGAGACCTGTCGCCATAAGTACAGGAAATACACTAAAATCAAATGATAAAAACTCTGATATCGAGTACATCACAATCGGATATGCGCCGAGCATTAATAATATAACCGCTCCAGATAAACCAGGTAATATTAATGCACTTGCGCCTAAAAATCCACTAATAAACATCCATATGAGTAACGTTCCTGTAATTTGAACATTTTCTACACTTGCTTTTTCTCCAACAAAATAATCGAGTGAAAATAAAGCAATCGTCACAATAATCATTAAAATGTAGTGAATGCTTTTAAATTCAACTTTATAATTACCAAGCTTAAACATCATCGGAACAACACCCAACACTAATCCTAAAAAGAAAAAGTGTGTAATCGTCGCATGCTCATTTAACATATAGTTAATTACCGAAGACATCGTTACGATTGCAATCCCCATTCCAATAACAAGTGGAACTAAAAATTTTAATGACTCTTTATACTTTTTTGTAAATAGTTGATTGATTGAAACTAGCATTTGATCATAAATGCCAAGCAGTAACATAAGCGTACCGCTACTTATACCGGGGAGCATTTCAGTAATGCCCATAAAAAATCCTCTAATAACGTTTGACCATCTCATTCATTTTACCTCTAATTTATATTGATAATATATTTTACCATAAGCACTTGAATTTTTAATCTTTAACGTTGAAAATGGTATTATAATATACATATTAGCTTAAATGCTTTTTAATTAATTTTTGTGGAGGAAAAATTATGGATATAACTCCAATGGAAGTCATCTTCTCTTTCCTTGGTGGACTTGGTATATTTTTGTACGGTATTAAGTCTATGGGAGACGGTTTACAAGCAGCCGCTGGGGACCGTTTACGTGAGATTTTAAACCGTATGACAGCAACGCCACTTCGTGGAATTTTAGCTGGGATGCTTGTAACTATTTTAATTCAGAGTAGTTCGGGTACAACTGTAATTACAATCGGCTTAGTTTCTGCTGGCTTTATGACTCTTAAACAAGCCATCGGTGTAATTATGGGTGCAAATATCGGAACGACAGTCACAGCTTTCATTATCGGTTTAGATATTGGTGAATATGCATTACCTGTTTTAGCAATTGGTAGTTTTCTGTTATTCTTTTCAAATAAAACAACTACTAATAATATCGGTCGTATTTTATTTGGATTTGGTGCATTATTCTTTGGTCTTGAATTGATGGGAGACGGGGTAAAACCGCTCGCTGATCTAGAGGCCTTTAGAAACTTAATGTTACAAATGAGCGACAATAGATTTTTAGGTCTAGCAGTTGGTACGATACTTACAGTGATTGTACAAAGCTCAAGTGCAACAATTGCGATATTACAAAACTTCTATTTAAACGACCTTGTCGATTTAAAAGCAGCGTTACCAATATTACTTGGTGATAACATCGGAACGACAATTACAGCAATTCTTGCTGCCCTTGTTGGATCAATTGCTGCTAAACGTGCTGCAGCAGTTCACGTTATTTTTAACGTAGTAGGTGCAGTAATATTTATAATATTACTACCTTTATTTGTAATATATGTCGATTTTCTACAGTCATTATTAAACTTAAATAAGCCAATGACTATCGCTTTTGCACACGGTTCTTATAACTTAATAAACACATTAATTCAGTTACCATTTATCGGTACACTCGCGTGGATTGTTACTAAAATTGTTCCAGGTAAAGATCTTGCTGAAGATTATAAACCAAACCTTTTAGATCCAATTTTACTTAAGCAATCACCACAACTTGCGACTCAAAGCGCTCAGAGTGAAGTGAAAAACCTAGGGTTAATCGTCTCAGATACATTCAAAGATTTATACAAATACGTTGAAAACCCTACAGATAAACGCTATAGAAAAATTCAAGAAAAAATACAACTGATTGATAATGTACAAGACCGTATTAGAAAATATTTAATGAATATATTAGAACTTCAAAATCAGCGAAGTATCGATAGCGAAAATATCGCTGCACTATTAGAAGTAACAAGAATTTACACAAATACTGCTGACTTTATTGAGAAGTTTACAATTGAATACAAAAAGAAAGAAGATGCACGTATCCGTATTTCAGACGCTGCATTTGAAGGATTAGAAACTATGATGAAGCACGTCAAACGTTCACTCGATATGACCGTAGACTCCATTGATATTTATAATCCAGCTGGGTTAGAACGTATTATTCAACTCGGTAAACAATCAAATAAAATCGAACATAACTTACGTCAAGACCACGTTTCGCGACTCAATGATGGAACGTGCTCACCTGAATCAGGTGCAGTATATGCTGAACTAATCGCGTTACTTGAGCGTATCGGTTATAACTCAAGAAACATCTCAGAAACAATTCTTTACTCAACAAGACACGAGTTACCAGAAGAATTTACGATTTATGACTAAAGAAAAATCCCCTAATCATATGATTAGGGGATTTTCTATTTCTATTAGTTCGGATTATCTTCTAAATCCGGTACTGGTTTTTCTAAATATTGTCTATCTTTGTTTGCGTTGAAGAAGTCTGCCTTTTCAACTTTAACGTTCGCATCGTAATCTGGCATTTCTACGAAACTTTCGTAAACACCGATCTGTGCTAAGAAGTTACCTTCTGGGAATAATGTACCGACATTTCCTTCACGGATGTCTGCGTATCTCGCGTGTCCTTGGAATACTCCGTTTTTGTTATAAAGTACAATTGCTTCTCCATCTTCAATTGCTTGACGTTTCGCATCTTCTGGGTTGATGAGTACGTCGTGACGGTTCATATGGTTGAAGTTATCTACGTCACCATAAACCATTGAGTTAAACTGTGCACCACGGCGCATTAATAGTTTATACTCTCCAGCTTTTTGGTTACTCTTAGGAATTTCCATCGTAATTAAGTTCGCACGACCGTCTGGTGTCGGACAAACTCCACCTTCACATAACCAAGCACCACCGTATTGGTAGACGTCTCCTGCTTTAGTTAAGTGTTGTACACCGTCATACACTGGGTTACCTTTTGCGATTTCGTTACGAATGTCTTGACCTGTTTTAAAGTCGATTAAGTGACTGTCTTCAGGTTTTACACGTTTCGCAAGGTCTACATAAATTTGCCACTCACTACGTGCTTCCTCAATTCTATTACGGTTTCCTTCAATTTCAGGTGAGAAGTATACCATACGTTCTGTTGAAGTCGATAAACCACCACCATCTTGTTCATAACGAGTTTTAGCTGGTAGTACGATAACCGCTTCTTTCGCATCTACAAGTGTTGATGTATTTAAAATAATATCTTGGTGTACACGAATATCTAAGTTTGATAATGCTTGTTCAACAAAGTCAGGGTCTGGCATTGTTTCTAAGAAGTTACCACCAGACATGTAATATAACTTAAGTTTTCTTTCATTATCTTCGTCTAACATTGCGTTTTCAATCGTTACACCAACTGTATCTCCCGGCCAGTTCGGTAAGTCAAAGCCCCATAGTTTTTCAATACGTTCAACGTTTTCATCGTCAAATCCACCACCTGGTAATGAGAATGGATCTGCACCCATTTCTCCAGAACCTTGAACACTTGAATGTCCACGTAATGGCATTAAACCACAGTGCTTTTTACCTAACCAACCACGTAATAATGCGACGTTTGCCACTTGTGAAATGTTGTCTGTTGCATGTGAGTGCATTGTTAAACCAAGTGCCCACACCATTACACCAGTTTTTGCTTTTGCGAGTGTTTCAGATAATTCAATGATGTCACTCTTAGAAATACCTGAAGATTCAACAAGCTCATCCCAGTCTTGAGATTTAACGTTTTCCATTAATTCCTCGTAGTTATTCACGTGCTCTTTAATGAAATCATGGTTAATTGCAGAACCTTCCTGAACTTCTTCCATCTCAAACCAGTGTTTCATAATACCGTGCATTAGTGCGATATCTCCACCAATATTTACTTCATAGAAATCATCTGCAATTTTTGTTCCAAATAACGCAGATTCAGTGACTGATGGTATCCAGTAATCTTCAAGTGCTGGTTCTCGGTACGGGTTAATCACGATAATTTTCGTTCCACGTTTTTTCGCTTCCATCATGTATTTTGTTGATACTGGTGATGCGTTAGATGCAACAGATCCCCAAAATACGAGTACATCTGTACCTAACCAATCTTGGTAGTTACATGTTGATGCACCTACACCAATTGAGCGCATTAACGCTGACTTAGATGGTGAGTGACAAATACGTGATGCGTTATCGATATGGTTTGTACCTAAGTAACGTGCAGTTTTAGCTGCCACGTAGTAAGATTCGTTTGTAATCCCACGGCTTGTTAGGTAGAACGCGTATTGTTTTGGATCTAATTCACGCATTTTTCCTGCAATTTGATCCATTGCCTCATCCCATGAAATACGTGTAAAACGACGTTCGCCTTTACGACGAATCATCGGATAAGGAATTCTTCCTTTTTCACGAAGTTCACGGCTTGAGTATTTACGTAACTCATCAATATCTTGATGTAAAAATTCTGGATCGATTGGAGGTGCTGTGTTTAATCTGAGAACGTTAAAACGTGTCGTACACATGTGTGGACCATTTAGTGTTTGGTCTTGTAGACCAGAAACACCTAATGCACACCCGTCACATACACCTTTTAAGATAATATTTTTGGCATAGTTTAGGTTATCTCTATTTTTCCATACGATTTTAGCTGTATCTCGCATATGATGCGGCTTAACTTTTGTTAAACCGAATGGAATTGGACTCACCCATAATTTTGGATCCCAACGTTTTGTTTTATTTACAGGACCTGGATGTAATGTTTTGCCCATTATTTTTCCTCCTAAAAGATTGCTACCCTTTATTATACACAATACACACCTCTGTGCTTAACGATTTTTGTTACTTTGTGAAAATTTAAAGTAGATTTAAACTGTTTGATTATTTAATTCTGATTCTCTTTTAATTTTACGAATATCCGCACGAATAACTAATGAGATAATTAGTGCTACAACAAACATCGCAACGAATATATATAATGTAATATCATAGCTTTGTGTCGCTTCATATACTTTCGCAACGATAAACGGCCCAACTAGCCCTGCGAGTGCCCACGCTGTTAAAATATAACCGTGAATTGCACCGAGTTGTTTTGTCCCAAACAAATCTGCAATATATGCTGGAATTGCTGAGAATCCTCCACCATAGCAAGAAATCATAATGAATAACATAATCATAAATAACATGCCGTTCGTCGTGAATGGTAATAACGCGAACACGATAATTTGAATAATAAAATATATCGTATAGACATTTGGACGACCGGACGACCGATGTAGTCAGAAATACTTGCCCACACAAGACGGCCTGCACCGTTAAATACTCCCATTATTCCAACCATAATTGCTGCACTTTTTACTGATAAACCAGCAACTTCTTGTCCCATTGGACTTGCCACGGCTAAAATAGCGATTCCGCATGTGATGTTAATAAATAGCATTAACCATAGGAAATAGAAGCGGCGTGTTTTGACTGCTTCATTTGCCGTAAGTTGTACATAGTCTTTCTTTTGTTTCGGTTGTTCTTGTAACGGAATTCCAGACGGATGATAACCTTCAGGTGGTCTTTCAAGATAAAGACTCGCTGAAAGCATAATTACAAAGTATGTAACACCCATAATATAAAAAGTGTTAGCGATTCCAAAATTATCTATTAAATAACCCATTACTGGACTTGCGATCATCGCTGCAAAGCCGAATCCCATAATCGCTAAACCTGTTGCCATACCGCGTCTATCTGGGAACCATTTAACTAAAGTAGATACTGGTGTAATATACCCAATACCTAAACCAATACCTCCAAGTACCCCGTAACCTAAATATAAAAGCCATAAATTTTCAATCGACACTGCGAAACCTGATAAGATTAGACCCGATGAAAAAAACACTGTTGAAATTAAACCTGATGCTTTTGGTCCTCTCGCTTCTACAAAATGTCCCATAAATGCTGCAGATGTTCCTAAGAAAAATATAGCAATACTAAAAATAAGTGAAACATCACTTAACGTCCAACCAACTTTGTCTTGAAGCGGCTGAGTAAAAACACTCCATGCGTAAACGCTTCCAATAGAAATATGTAACGCCACCCCAGCTAAAGCCATAAGCCAACGATTTTTCTTTGTTTCCATCGTTCTACCCCCTTGATTTTAATTCATATTATTGAATATTATTTATAATTATGATTATATATCTATAAGTAAGGGTTTACAATATTTATTTTAGGGGTTATTTAAGTTGGATATTATCTCAAATGAGAAAATTATTAAATATAAAAATAATGAGTTCGAAGCGTTCACTGACAAAGTTGCAACAGAGTTCCCTTTAACGATTTATATCAACGACACAGAATTTGCAACGCTCGTCTGTACGCCAGACCACTTAGAAGAATTAGTCATTGGATTTTTAGCATCTGAAGGTGTGATTCGATCATTTAGTGATATAAAATCTATGAATATCGATGACCGTGGAGGATTTTGTCATATCGAAACTACTCGAGAAATACCAATAGATGTATTTAGTTTTACTAAACGTGTACTCGGTTCATGCTGTGGTAAAAGTAGACAGTTTTATTTTCAAAGTGATATGGAAATGTCGAAAGTATCCATGTCAAAAACAAAAATCACTCCAGATCAAATCATCAGCTTAATGAAAACGATGCAAGATACATCAGATGTTTTTAAAGAAACTGGTGGAATTCATAACGCAAGTATCGCAACGCCTAACGGTATTATTGTCCAGCGTGGTGATATCGGTCGTCATAACGCACTCGATAAGTTATATGGATACTGCTTAAAAAATAATATTACTGTACACGATAAAGTGATTATCTTTAGTGGAAGAATGTCTTCAGAAGTATTAACGAAAGTATCTAAAATAGGTGTAGGAATTGTCCTTTCAAAATCAGCACCGACTGACTTAGCACTTAGACTTGCTGAAGACTTAAACATTACAGCCGTTGGATTTATAAGACGTGGTATGTTTAATATATACAGCCATTCAGACCGAGTAGTTGGTGCAAATAAAGAGGAGTAACGCTATGCGTTACTCCTCTTCTTTATAAATTTTACTATCTATAAAATCCGGTTTTATTTGTGCTACTTCATAATGCTCTTCTAATATTCCTGAAATGGACTCTGGCCATTTAATATCCGTTGCATATAAATGTGTCCCCGGATTATTTGGATTCCAGCGCATATCATATAGTGTATTTTGATTGTTATCAAAATATTCATGACGGATAAATTTCGCACCACCAATAATTGCACGCTCTTTTGAATCCCACTTCGCTTTTTTAGCGTAACTACTACCTTCTTTAATCGCTGCAACGTCGAATGCTCCGATACCATAGAAATTATAATATGTTTTGTCGTCAACCTTGATACCTTTTGCTAATTTTGATTTTCCATTGCCAGTTTCTACTTTAGCATGAGCGATTAAATATAGTGCATTTACATTATGCTCTTCTTCTGCTTTTAAAAAGTACTCTCCTGTTCCTTTTAAAACACCAGCATCCTTTAATAGCTCATTCAGTATTTCGACTGGCACTTGTGATCTATTGTTAAGTTCAACAAACTGATACGTACTTTGAAGATCCGGTTGCATTGCCTTCTTAATGTCATCATCAGATGCAGGTACAAGGTACCCATCACTAAATTTTAAATCTTCTGTACCATTACTAATTTGTCGTTCTAAAGCTTCATTAAATGTATACATTGGTTCTTCCTCTTTTTCTAGTAAATAGTCCATTGAGACAATAAAAGCAATAATAAATATTAATATAATTACTAACATTATAATTACGAGTATATGTTTTTGTAATGAATTTTTCATAATGCTCCTTAAATTAAAACTGAGACTAACGTCGTTAGCCTCAGTTTCATTAGTTACTATATAATGCTCTTTCAAGTGATTCTAGTTTTATTTGGAAATCTTCGTCTAAATCTTGAATATGTAGCTTTTTTTCTAATAGGTCTTTAGATACATCAAATGGTAAATCGAGTGCTTTACTTATCTGATAAACAGTTAAAACGCCGCTTAAAATTCTAAGTTCTTTTTTCAAGGACACTCACCTGCTCCTATAGAATTTAAGATAATTATACTCTTTTTATTACTTTAAAGCTACAAATACTTTGTAAAGATTTTATAAAGTTTTCCCTTCTATTTTAAGAAGAATTTTAATCGTCTCCATTAGATTTTTAAATTCTTCTGGAGTTAATGATTGTTGACCATCACTCCATGCTTTCTCAGGATTTTGATGTACTTCGATTTGTAAGCCGTTTGCACCAGACATGACCGCTGATTTTGCCATTGATGGAATTACATATCTAATTCCTGCAGCGTGAGATGGATCGATTACAATTGGTAAATGAGATTCTTTTTGCACAACCGGTACTGCTTGAATATCTAATGTGTTACGTGTTGCATCTTCAAACGTTCGAATGCCGCGTTCACAGAATATAACGTTCTTGTTTCCACCCGCTAATATATATTCTGCACTCATTAACCACTCTTCAATTGTTGCTGACATGCCCCGTTTTAAAAGAACAGGTTTATCTGTTTGACCAACTGCTTTTAATAAATCAAAATTCTGCATATTACGTGCACCAATTTGAATAACATCTACCATATCGACAAACGTATCTAAATGGTCAGTCCCCATAAGCTCTGAAACAATTGGTAATCCCGTTTCCTTTTTCGCTTCGTTTAAAATTCGTAGCCCTTCAACACCGAGTCCTTGAAAGCTATATGGTGAAGTTCTCGGTTTAAATGCACCACCACGTAAAGAGTTTGCTCCAGCATCTTTTAGTTGCTTCGCAAGTTCAATTGTGTCAGTTTCATTCTCAACTGAACATGGACCTGCGCACATTAAAAAGTGACCACCACCGACTTTAACACCACCACCGATATCGATGACACTATCTGTCTCATGAAATTCACGATTCGCTTTTTTATAAGGTGCTGTAATTCTATATACATCTTCGACGATATTGTATTTTTTTAACGTATTAATATCTATTTTTGATACGTCACCTGTTAGACCTAAAATAATTCTATTCGATCCGTTTGAACGATGGACATTTAACCCCATCGATTCAACAAATTGTGTGATTTCATCAATTTGATTTTCACTAGAGTTTTGTGAAATATGGATAATCACCTACAATCCTCCTTTAGCAATGAACGCCAAAAAATGCCACTTTCACTTCATATGTTAAGTGGCATTTTTGTTAAATTATCGTCCACAATATATCTTTTACGTATTGTAACATGAATCGCTATTTTTAGGCGTCACTTTAGCCTCCAAACAGTCTTGCAAAAAAACCTTTTTTCTTTTTCTCAGGTTCAAATGTTACGTTTTTCTCTTCAGCTTCAGATACTTCCTCTTTTTCTTCTTCTACTTTCGGTGCTTCTTCAGCATCTTCAGTTTCTTCTATGTCTTCTTCTTTTTCCTCATAAGTACTCATATCAAAGCTGTCTTTATTGTTTGATGTTTCTTCTTCTTTGCGATCTGGCTTTTCAGTTACTTCCTCTTCCTTAGTTTCCTCTACTGGCTCTTCAATTGCTTCTTTTTCTTCTAGTTTCTCTTCTTCTTTTGGTAGAGATGTTTCTAGGTCTTCTAGAGTTTTTGTATCAGATTCAATCTTTTCAGCAGATTTATTTAAATCTTCTTTAATTGTCGTTACTTCTGATTCAAGTAATTGCTGTTGCTCTTTAGTATCTAAAAGATTTTCGTCATAACTATCGAGTCTTGTGACAAGCGTTTTAATATTTTGATGTAGCTCAATATTTTCTTGTCTCATTTCTTCTAACTTATCAACAACAAGTCTTAATGCTTTTAATACGTCATCATTTGAAGCACTATTATTTGTTTCTTCTTTGTTTTTTTCGATGATTTCATCTGCTTTTTTAATGACTTCATCTGCAGCGAGTTCTAAAGTAAATCCAGGTTCTTTAGAAACTTTAATCATTTCTTGTAGTACATGTACGTCTGCTTTAGAAAACAAACGTCTTTGATATTCATCACGTGTGACTTCGTAGCCACGTTCTTCAAGCATGCGGAAGTACTTACGTACGTTTTGATCTGATAACTCGACCATATCCGTTACTTGCGCTGTCGAATAATAAATCGGTGTGTTTGTAGCCATAGTATTCTCCTTATCTGTCATCTTTCGATATAAGTATTATAACGCATAGCGTTATATCTTTCTAGGTAAATTGCATTAAAATACGCCTAGCAGTCGTATCGCTAGGCGTTATTTCAGTTATTTAATTTTAAGAATCTCACGAACTTCTTTATCGATTAACTCATACATTTCTTTTTCATCGCCGAGATGTTTACCATATGAAGGAATCATTTTCTTAATTTCTTTTTGCCATTCGATAAACTCTTCAGGAAATGCACGTTTTAAAACATCAATCATTGCATCTGTAGAAGTCGATGCACCTGGTGATGCTCCGAGTAGCGCTGCGACTGAACCATCTTGTGAAACAATTGTTTCAGTACCAAACATTAAAGTACCTTTCCCTTTATCAGTATCTTTAATTACTTGAACACGTTGGCCTGCAATAATCGTTTCCCATTGCTCTTTTTTAGCAGTTGGAACAAACTCTCTTAGTTCCTCAATACGATCATCATCTGATAGCATTAACTGACTAATTAAATATTTCGTTAATGGCATTTCTTTTGCTCCAGATGCAAGCATTGTGAAAACGTTATTCGGTTTAACAGATCCGATTAAGTCAAAGTAAGAACCTGTTTTTAAGAACTTAGGTGAGAATCCTGCGAATGGTCCAAATAGTAATGATTTTTTACCGTCGATATATCGTGTATCTAAGTGAGGTACTGACATTGGTGGCGCACCAACTTTAGCTTTACCATACACTTTACCTTCATGCTTATTAACGATTTCTTCATCTTGTGCAACTAAGAATAAACCACTGACTGGGAATCCACCAATATTTTTAGACTCAGGTATTTTCGTTTTTTGAAGTAGTGGTAAACTTCCACCGCCTGCGCCGATAAATACGAAATCTGCGATATGGAATTCATCAGACCCTGTATTTAAGTCTTTCACTTTAACTTCCCATTTACCGTTATCCATTTGTTTTAAATCTAATACTTCATGTTTATAGTTTAGAGAGACACCTTCATGTTGTAAGTTGTTAAAGAGTTGTCTTGTTAACTCACCAAAGTTTACGTCTGTACCTTTTTCCATGTAAGTCGCAGCAATATCTTCAAATGACTCGCGACCTTCCATCATTAGGGGCATCCACTCTTTTAACGTTTCAGGATCCGTACTAAACTCCATCCCTTCAAATAATGGATGTTCTTTTAAAATTTCTTGACGTTTTCTTAAGTAGTTTACGTTATCTTTACCTTCTACAAAACTAAGGTGTGGTACTTTTTTAATAAACTCTTCAGGTGCAGATAGTCTGCCTTCTTTAACGAGATTTGCCCAGTATTGTAATGATGTTTGCCATTTTTCGTTGACATTAACAGCTTTTATAATATCAATGTTACCGTCTGTGTCTTCAGGCGTATAGTTTAACTCACATAGTGCAGAGTGACCTGTACCGGCATTATTCCAAGGGCCTGAACTCTCTAACGCAGGTGATTCAAGCGTTTCAAACATTTTCACATTCCAGTTAGGTTCTAAATCTTTAATGAGTGTTCCTAACGTTGCACTCATTATGCCTCCTCCGATTAGGACGACATTTTTCTTCTCGTTCGTTGTCATACTGAATCTATCTCCCTAATTTAATATTTACTTACTATTATATCGTTCTCTATAACGGTATAAAAGTATTAATACTTATCTATTTTTTGTTAATTTATTTTATCTTTTACATAATTCACAAATGTGTCAACGTCGCCTTCTTTGACATTAACTAAAGCAAGCTTTCCCATGCCTTCAGGGAATTCTATAAATAATCCATGCGCGTTTGTATAAATGTCAGCAATGTCGTTATATGAAAATACACGTTTATACTCTTCACCATTCATATCTACATTCATAATTAGGCGCTCATTTGTCGTAATAAATGCACCTACCCATTCTGCTTGCCCTTGTACGTTATAAATTATTGTTCCTTCAAGTGCAGGCCCAAATGATTCTGTTGGATATAACTCTGATTCACTAATATTAATTAACGACATAATATTCATCCTTTATTTTAATATTTCCCATCCGTTTTTATCAGCAATAATTTCTAATGTTAAATCTGGTTTAACGACCACCGGATGGCCAACAAGTTTTAACATACTTAAATCTGTAGCACTGTCACTATATGCATGACTCTCTTCCCATTCTACTTCTTTCTTTTTTAAATGATCAAAAATCAATTCGATTTTACGAGTGCCGAATACTCTCACAAATGGTTGCTTCGTTGAGACGATACCTTTTTCGTTATAGTTCACTTCTGAACCGATTATATGGCAAAATTCATCTTTAAAAATTGCTTCTAACATCGGGTGAAATGCTCCAGAAACGAGAATCGTATAGTAATCGTTATCGCGTAACCACTGTAATCGTTCCATGACATTTTTGTTCAGCTCTTTACGCATCGATTTACCAACGATATTAAAAAATTCGTCCATCTCTTCTTTTGTCGCACCTTTAAATGCATGAATATATGACTCCAATGCTTTGTACTGGTACTGTAATTCTGGTACAAGCTTTAGTTTATGACCAAAATATGCAGGCGCAAAACGTCTCACAAAGTGTTTGTAGTATTTTTTATATTTTGGATTATCACGCATGTGTAAACGTAATGTTTCGAATGTTTCATATGGATAAATCGTTCCGTCAAAATCAAATAGTGCGACCTTCATAATGATGACTCCTTTATTGTTGTTAACAGTTTTAGTTTATCATATATCAATGTGGGTATATAACAATTAAATATAACTTAGGGGGAACAAAAAGTGGAATTAACTGTTTATTTAGCAGGCGAGATTCATACAAACTGGCGTGATGAGTTAGAAGAAAAAGTAAAAGATAAAAAACTTAATATTAACTTCGTTTCTCCTCAAACAAATCATGACTTATCAGATGATATTGGTGAAAAAATTTTAGGTGAACAACCAAATAATTACTTTAGAGACGATGCTGCGTCTAGTATTAATAACTTAAGAACGACTGTTTTAATGCAAAACGCAGATATCGTTATTGCACGATTCGGCGATGAATATAAGCAGTGGAACACTGCAATGGACGCAACAACCGCTGTAAATCTTGGGAAACCACTCATCTTAATTCGCCCAAAAGCGCACATTCACCCACTTAAAGAACTGTCTAATAAAGCAAATGTTGTATTAGAAGAAGTTGACCAAGCGGTCGAAGTATTAGAATATATTTATAAATAACTTTAAAGGTAACCTAATGGTTACCTTTTTAATTAGGAGTCTATTTATGAAAAATAATGCACGACTGTTTTTATATGGAATTTTATTTACAATAATTGTTGCTGCAATTAGCTATCTGCTCTCATACATACCTGTTCTTTCTAGTATCGGTGCACTTGCGATTGCAATCATCATTTCTATGATCTACCGAAACTCTATTGGATATCCTGAGCCGTTAAGAGGTGGCATTACATTTGTTTCAAAAAAATTACTTCGCGTTGCAATTATATTATACGGACTGAAGCTAAATTTATATATCATTGCAACAGACGGGTTATGGCTACTTATAGGTGGAATTTTCGTTATTTTATTTAGCGTGTTTATGATTATTTTTATCAATAAATTATTTAATGGTAATGAAAATATCGCACTCTTATTAGGTTTTGGAACAGGTATTTGCGGTGCAGCAGCAATTGGGACAGTTTCTTCGATTATTAAAAGTGATGAAGAAGACACTGCGATTAGTATCGGACTAATTTCATTAGTCGGTACATTTTTTGCTCTCATATATACATTTCTATTCCCCGTTGTGAATTTAACAGACTCTGTCTACGGGATGTGGGCAGGGCTTAGTTTACATGAAATCGCACAAGTCGTTTTAGCAGGAAGTGTAAGTCAAGATAGCCTTGCATTTTCGCTACTTGCGAAATTATCACGTGTATTTTTACTAGTTCCTGTTAGCTTTGTATTAATGTACATTTGGTCAAAACGAACGACAAGAGAAAGTACGACACAAAAAGTGAATTTCCCGTACTTTTTAATCGGATTTTTATTACTCGCAGTGATCAATACGTTTATAGCAATCCCTGAAAATATTTCTCAAGCAATCGATGAAATCGCAAAATTTCTAATGATTATGGCAATGGTTGGACTCGGGTTAAACGTTTCATTTAAATCACTATTAAATAAAGCTAAAGTACCGATGATTTCTCTACTTGTGACGTCAAGTTTACTATCTGTTATCACTTATTTTTTATTAATTCTAATATAACGTTTAACACCATAAATATTTGGTTACACTGTATAATAGAAAATAGAAGGAGTGGACATTATGTTTAGACATATTATTAACTGGTATCTAGCTTCACAGCTTTATCAACCAGGATTAAGTAAAGTAAAAGCAAATGGTGAAGTTGGAGAAGAGGTTGAAAAGAAATTTAACGTGAACTCTAACGAAATGCTAATTGTTGGTTATTTAGAAAGTATTGGTGCAGTACTCTTAAGCCTTTCATTAGTAAGCAAAACATTTGGACGCCTCGGTGCATTCATGGCTTCTACTGTTATGTCAGTTGCTGCAGCAAAACATTATCTAGCTGGAGATAGCTTCAAAGATACTAAACCAGCACTTAAACTTGCATCACTTTCAATTTTAAGTTTATTATCTTCACTTAAAAAATAAAAAACATGTTTCCTGAAAAAATCAGGAAACATGTTTTTTATTCTTCAAATTTATTTGGTATAAATGCCATACCGATTGCACCGTTCCCACCATGCACACCTAAAACTGTACCTAAGTAAAACACATGATAATTTAACTCTGGGAACTTATCTTTAAATTTTTCTACAATTTTCAATGCATCTTGTTCAACGTCACCATGAACGACAACGACCTCTAAATTACCTTTAAATCTTTCATATTTTTCAACTAGCAATTCAATCCATTTAGCCATTACACGGCGATCCGTACGAACTTTTTCATATAGCTTAACGCCCTCTTCATTGTCAAACATCATAATCGGACGAATTCTTAATAATGAGCCAAGTGCAGCTGAAGTTGATCCAAGTCGTCCACCTTTTACAAGGTTGTGTAAGTCTTTAAGCAGTAAATAAGTATCTGTTTCACTCGCAACCCATTTTAAATGCTCGACTATTTTTTCAATCTCAATATTTTTTTCGTTCATATTCATTGCTTGTTCGACCATGTTACCAATTGTGTAAGATGTGTTTTCTGAGTTAACAGGATACACTTGAAGTTTATCCTTATACTCTTCCATTATCATTTTCATCGTCTGGAATGTACCGCTTAATTTTGCAGATACAGTGATTCCAATAACTGCGTCATATCCTTCTTCTACAATATCATCTAAAATATCCATAAATGATTGTGGGGTTGGTTGTGAAGTTTTCGGCGGTACTTTTTCAGTTTTAATTCTATTGTAAAACTCTTTTATTTTACTTTCTTCTTTAGAATCAATAATTACATCGCCATTTTCATAAGTAATGTGAAGGTCGACTCTATAAATGTCCGGGTGGTTCTCATATTTCGAATCTAAATCTGCAGTGCTGTCGACAATATATGCGATTTTCATAAAAAGCTCTCCTTATGAAGTTATTATTCATTATCCGTTAAGTATAGTATACAGTAAATTTTAAATCATAACCTATTATACAGATTCATATGCACTTGTTCTAATAATATATGTGTAATATAATATTTATTTGTAAATTTATGAAAGCTGGTGAAGACTTGAACACATTAACAAAAGCAGATGAATGGTTTAAAAACCCTAATATTTTTACAAATATAATTGCTGGGTTAATTGTGAGTATCGCATTAATTCCTGAAGCTGTTTCCTTTTCGATTGTTGCAGGACTCGATCCAATGACAGGTCTTTATACACCGATTATTATGACTATAACCATCGCTTTTGCAGGTGGCCGTCCGGCAATGATTTCCGGAACTACTGCAGCAATGGCTCTTGTCGTTGTTGATATCGTCAAATACCACGGTGCTGAATACTTATTTGCGGCGACGATTTTAATGGGTATTATTCAGATGATACTTGGATATTTAAAAATTGGGCGTTTACTTAGATTTATACCAAACTCTGTAATGATTGGATTTATGAACTCGCTTGCGATTTTATTATTCATCACACAATTAAAAAACATCGTTGGCATATCTAACGCTACGTATTTTTATGTCACTTTTACATTTCTTATTATTTTATTTGCTCCGAGATTATTTACAACTATCCCCGCTCCACTCGTTGGACTTGTGATAATGTCTCTCGTATATTTTTTCTTTGGTGGAAAGGTTATGACAGTGTCGGATCTTGGTACGATTAAAAGTCAATTACCAGTTCTACATATTCCAAATATACCTTTTACATTAGAAACACTTAAAATTATTTTCCCATATGCAGTTTCTATGGCATTAGTTGGACTTATTCAAAGTTTAATTGTCGCGAGAATTTTAGATAACTATACTGAGACAAATAGTAATAAGAATAGAGAAAGCTTTGGACAAGGTATTTCTAACTTGTTTACAGGACTTTTCGGAGGTATGGCTGGTTGTGCGGTGACTGGTCAATCAATTATTAACGTACAAATGGGTGCAAGAGCAAGATTATCAACATTTAGTGCAGGAATATCCTTAATCATTTTGGTGATGATGTTTGGAAGTATTGTAAATGAAATTCCGATGCCAGTACTTACAGGACTAATGGTATTTGTCGCGTATAATACGTTTGACTGGCGTTCATTTAAATATTTTAAACGTGCACCAAAATCCGATATGATTACGTTATCTGTAACGATGCTCGTTAGTATTATAACGAGTAACTTAGCACTTGGTGCAATATGTGGTATTGTAGCAGCAATAATTACGTTTGCGGTTAAAATTTCACACATCGACGTTACGAAACGAAAAACTGAAGCTGATCACATCACATATCATATTTCTGGTCAATTATTCTTTGCTTCGATTGAGTCAATGCTTGAACAATTAAACTATGACGACAATGAGTCACATGTCACGTTAGACTTCAAGCATGCACATCTGTGGGATTCCACTTCAGTCAGTGCAATTCAAACTGCTATACTAAACCTTGAAAAACATGATAAAACAGTCAAGATTATAAACTTAAACTCAAATAGTACTGAAATGCTAGAACGTATGACAAAAATAAGAGTTGAAAATAGTCAATCAAAGTGAGGGAATAACGATGTATAAAAATATTATTGTAGCGGTAGACATGTCTGAAAATAGTTATCGTGCTGTTCTTGAAGCAACAAAGCTTACCGAAGAAGATACCTTCATAACATTACTAAATGTAAGGGATGCCTCAGAAGCTCAGAGAGAAGCATTACACGGGGGTGACATAATACCTGAAGATACAATCGAAGGACTCGAAAAACAAACAAGTCTTTTAGATTCTAAAAACATTCAATATAAGCTTTTAACTAAAACAGGACAAATTGCAAAAACGATTATCGACGAAGCAAACTCTGGAAGTTACGACGTCATCATCGTCGGTCAAAAAGGTAAAGTGCTAAAAGATATTATTATAGGCAGTGTGTCAAGACGCGTATTAAAAGAATCGAAAATACCTGTACTTTTAGTAAAATAAACGAGAAAGACTGAGTCTTCCTCGTTTATTTTTTTATTTTCTCAAGTTTTTCTTTTAGCGATTTCTTTTCAGTATTATACAAGCAGTCGACCTCTTTAAATAATACATCACACTGCGTATTCTTCTCTTCATAACGTTTATCTGTTTTTAAGGTGTCTTCGTAAATGCACATAGAATTAAATAAGCTTTCAAAATGAAAATCAACAATGTCTACATAATCATAGGCTGTAATGTATTCCAACGCTGAAATCATTTCTTCTTTAAAATTTTCAAATCCAATCTTTTTAATACTTTTAAAATGTCGTTTGAAATAGTAACGATGTCCATATTCCTCTACGTCTCTAATATATTCGGTAAGTATATCTACATAATCTTTTTTAATAGTCATAAGTTTGACCTCCTGGCTTAATTTTAACTCGTTAAAATAACACCGTAATGTGAGACAGTACTTTTTCTAACACATTGCATAAAGTTAAATCTCTTAAACAATGGACTATTAAAGTGTGCTTTTAAAACAATTCGTTTAGATGCGACACGTTTTGCTTCTTCAATGATTGCTTCAGTTAATTCACTATTATCTGCATAATGTTTTAAACCTTCGATTCCTTCTGAATTAACATTTTCTTCATACATCGGATCAAAATAAATGACGTCATAACTGTTATCCTGTTGCTCTTTTAGAAAATTATAAGCATTTATATGATGCGTCTTTATTGTTTTTGAGGCGTTCTCTAATTCTCGTAACGTGTAGCGATATTTACTCATACCGATAGTAACTACTAAGTATACGCCAAGAGTGGATTCTAAAGCAGTAACATCATCCGTTACTATCGACGCTATAATACTGTCTGATGCAAGACCCATTGTACAATCTAAAAATCTGTCACCAACCGTTAGATTAGTCGCTTCTAAAAATGAATCAGACTCTCCTTTAAGTATACGCTTTAATCTAACTTGGGAAAAGTTTGGGTGATATGTGAAATTTTCATTTCTTCTATTTAATTGAACTTTTTCTTTACCGACTACAAGTACTTCTGAATATTTTTCTACGAGCTTTTTAGTACTTATTTTGTCTCTATATAAAAATGGAATATTATAATATCTTCCGAGCTCTTTAACTTCTTCAAGGAGTGTGTCGTTATATTTTAAAGGAGTAGTAATAATCATCTTTTCACCTCGTAAAAAAGAGTACTGAAGAAAATCAGTACTCTCTTTTTGTTAAGCTTTTCTTTTTCGTTCTAAATCTATATCTTCAAGTTTTACTTTTTTACTTCCAGTTACTACTTTATGAATAAATATTGCTAAGGCAAATAAAATAAATGGTAAGAAGTGGCTAAATACGCCTTTAAAATCAAGCGATAAGAAACTATTTACCGAACCGCCGAGGAACAATAACAATAATGCTAGAACGACGATTACCGTACCAAATGGATAACCTTTCCCTTTGAACGGTAAAACATCATCGATATTTTTTCCTTGAACCTTAATAGCTTTACGTAAGCGAATTTGTGCCCATACGTTAGACCCCCAAACCGCAATAACGAGAGAACCTACGAGTTCTAATAAGAAAAAGATTGCATTCTCTTTAAATTGAGAGAATATAATAATTGAAAATATCGCGATAATTATTGTAATAATTGCAGATAACGGTGAACGTGTACGATGACTAATCTTACCTAGAAATGCCGGTGCATGTCCGTTATTAGATAATGAAAATAACATACGACTTGCTGTATATAACATCGAGTTAGATGCGGATAATAACGCTGTTAAAATAACTGCGTTAATTACTGAAGCTGCAAATGCGATACCAATTCTATCAAACACAATTGTAAATGGACTTTGATTCACTGACCCAGATTCATTTAATAACATTGGATCAGTGTAAGGGATAATCGCTGCAATCACTGCAATTGATCCAATATAAAATATGAGAATTCTCCAAAATACTTGTTTCACTGCTTTAGGCATAGATTTTTCAGGCTCATCTGATTCTCCAGCAGTCACTGCGACAACTTCCGTTCCTCCAACTGAAAATCCAGCGATAAGTAGTACACTAAAGAATCCGGCCATTCCACCAACAAAAGGTGCTTCTCCTACTGTATAGTTTTTAAAACCATACGTTTCTCCACCTAAAATTCCAAAAATCATTAATACACCGAAAACAATAAATACAAAAATTGTTACCACTTTAATTAGAGAAAGCCAATATTCCGCTTCACCATATAAAGTAACTGTAAATACATTTAATAAGACGATAATCAAGAAAAAGATCATACTCCAGCCAAATGGTGAAATAAATTGCATCGGCTCCCAAAATGTAATCACGTTTGCAGCAACAATAATATCTACTGCTGAAACTAACACTCCGATTAGTAAGTATAACCAACCGACCGCAAAACCAACTGACGGATCAATAAAGCGAGTTGAAAATGCACTAAACGCACCAGAAACAGGATAAAATGTTGCAAGTTCTCCGATTGAGTTCATTAAAAAATACAGCATAACACCTATAATTAGGTAAGCAACTAAGGCACCACCTGGCCCTGCCTGAGATATAACGCCACCCGTCGCAACAAATAAACCTGTTCCAATTGCGCCACCGATTGCAATCATGGATACGTGTCGAGACTTTAATCCGCGTTCCATTTCATTGTTGGACATATTGAATTCCTCCTTTGTAAGTTTGTTATTAGTATCATAAGTATTTTCTTAGTAATACATATTTAATAATAGTATAGTGTTTTCACTATACTTTCAACATTTTTTATAAATTATTTTAATTATTCTGACTAATTTTAATTTACTATATATTTTAATAACTATTATGCATAAAATTACATCTTGTATAATTGTTAGCATTTTCACAAAATTATTGTATAACATTTGATAATTCTCACTTTTCCACTTGTTACTATTTGCTGAGCGTGATACTCTATTTATAGAAATAGTATACATATTTAATTCAAAATATATGGAGTGAAAGAAATGTCAGAAGCAGTAGCAAACGAAAAACTTACACCAAAAAAGTTTTTATTTAATGTTTTAAATGGTGTCGCACTAGCAATCGTCGTTGGATTGATTCCTAACGCAATTTTAGGAGGATTATTTGGATATTTAAGCCAATATGCGAATATCTTCCAAATACTACAAAACGTAGTTGTCGGTATTCAATTTACTATCCCGGTATTAACCGGTGTACTTATCGCAATGAACTTTAATCTAAATCCAATGGCAACTGTAACAATCGGTACAGCTTCGTTCGTAGGTTCTGGTGCCGCTGTGTTCACAGAAAATGGATGGATTTTAACAGGAATTGGTGACTTAATTAATACAATGATTACTGCGGCAATCGCTGTCGGAATTATGTTAATTGTAAAAGACCGCTTCGGTAGTTTAAGTATTATTCTAATTCCAATTGTTGTTGGGGGAATTTCAGGATTACTTGGTATTTTACTATTACCTTACGTGAATACTATTACAGTTGGTCTTGGTGTATTAATTAATAACATTACATCTGCACAACCAATTATCATGGCAATTCTACTTTCAGTTGCTTTTGCTATTATTATTATCTCGCCAGTTTCAACAGCTGCAATCGCATATGCAATTGGTATTTCAGGTCTCGCAGCAGGGGCCGCAGGTGTTGGAGTAGCTTCTACAGCAATCGTATTATTCATTGGTACATTACGTGTAAATAAAATTGGAGTACCTATCGCAATTATTTTAGGTGCAATGAAAATGATGATGCCAAACTTAATTCGCTATCCAATTTTACTTGTACCTGTCATTTCAAACGCAATTGTCTCTGGATTTGTCGCTGGCTTAATAAACTTACCAGGTACACCTCAATCTGCTGGATTTGGTGTCGCAGGATTAATTGGTCCAATTCAATCATTACAAGAGATGACTGGTGCTACAGGTTTTAATGTACTACTAGTAATAATCGCTTACTTTATAGTACCAATTATATTTGGAGTTTTATTCCACTTCTTATATACACGCGTATTAAAATTATATTCTGAAGAAATTTACGTTTTCGAATCAGAATAAATTAAATTAATTAAAGGTGGTAATCATTTATGAAAATCGCAATCGCTGGTGCTGGCGCACTTGGTGGACGTGTAGGATCACAATTATTTGAGGCAGGTTATGATGTAACATTAATCGACATGTGGGAAGAGCATGTTAACAAAATCAATGAAGATGGATTAGAGATACAAACTGAAACAGACACTTATACAATCGATATTCCAGCAACATTACCTAAAAATATCGACGGCACTTTTGACTTAATCATCATTTTAACAAAAGCAATGCAGTCTGTTGAAATGGTTAAAACTCTTGAAACACAAGGCGCAATACGTGAAGACACAGCACTTCTCACTATGATGAACGGTTTAGGTCATAAAGATCGTCTTAAAGAACTTATTAAAGAAGATCACATCTTCTTAGCAGTAACGATGTGGACAGCTGGCCTACGTGGACCTGGTCAAATATTACTAGAAGGTTCAGGAAGCATTATTATGCAAAGAGCAGATGGCATAGATACTCCACTTGGTCATGAAATTAATGACATTTTCAATAAAGCAAAACTAAACTCTAAACTTTCAGATGATGTTTTCCTAGCAATCTGGGAAAAAGTAGTCGTAAATAGCGTGTTAAACCCATTATGTACAATTTTAGATAAACGTATCGGAGAAATTGCTGCATATAGTGAAGTAGACAATATGATTGGACCTTTAATTCAAGAAATTGTAGACGTTGCAAATTCACGTGACGTTGCGCTTGATTACAATAAATCTTTTGAAAAAATTAAAGCGTCATTCCCAGATGAAGTCGCAGGATTACACTATCCTTCAATGCACCAAGACTTTTCAAATAAACGACCAACTGAGATTGATTATCTAAATGGTCAAATTGCACGTTACGGGGAAGAAAAAGGTATTAAAACACCATTAAATGAAATGATCACACATATGGTGCATCAGCTAGAAATGAAAAACCAATAAAAATAAGGACGAGTAAGTTTACTCGTCCTTTTCCTTTGTTAATACTGATTTGAAGACTCCAGTTATCGTCATTAGCTCTAACATTTCCGCCATCTCTTTTGGAGTTTCCTTACACCCATTTTCTAACCATCGATAAATAATACCTAGATGTGCGTTAGATACATAAGTAATTAAATACTCACTAAGCGCTTCGTCAGAAAAATGAACATCTAATTCTTTTTGTTTTAATCTGTATATTTTATACATATGCTTCGAAAAATCTTCCATAAACTCTACTCGACCAACTGCAAGTGCAGTAGCATAAATTTTCGTTTGGTTATATTCGATATATTCAAATAATTGTTCAAGCATATCCTTTACTTGATGATCAGCGATTTCTGTTAAGCTATCCCCCGTAATATTTTTATAAATTAAGTTTTCCGCATCTTCAATTAGAGATTTTTGATACGACTGAATGAGCGCGTATTTATCTTTATAGTGACTATAATATGTTCCTCGGTTAATCATCGCTTTTTCACAGATGTCTTTAACCGTAATGTCTTCAAATTTTTTATCTTTTAATAATGTAACAATCGCATCATCTATACTTTTTAGAGTTTTTATTACTCGTAAATCTTTTTTTGTCATGGATACTCTCCTTTTAAACACAATGTATAAAAAACTGCAAATGATGAATGAATTCCTTGTAATTAAATCACGTGAGTATTATAATATTTTATTGTACTAAGTGTACAATAACTATAGTAAAAAAAGAAAGTAAAGGTGATTAAGTGCTACGAGATTTTAAGTTTATATTGAAAACTCCTGTCTTACTTATTTCACTTCTCGTTGTTTCAACACTTCCATTCATATATGCAATAACATTCTTAGGTGCGATGTGGAATCCATACGAGAACACAGAAGATATGAAATTTAACATCGTCAACGAAGATAAAGGAACCGAAGATATTAACGTTGGTGAGTCTTTAGTTGATGAGTTGAAAGAAGAAGACCGCTTAGACTGGCAGTTTACAGATCTAGATACTGCTAAAAAGGCGTTACAAAACGGAGATACTTACGGGTACATCGTTATTCCTGAAGATGCTTCAGAAAAAGCGATGTCGTTTCTAAAAGAAGATCCCGAGCAAGTAGAAATGTCGTTAAACTTAAACCCTGGACATAACTTCATTGGGGCGTTGATGTCAGAGCAGGTTGGACATTTCATCATCGAAGAAGTGCGTAAAGAAATTACAGATAACTACATTACAGCTATTGTCGATCAACTAAACTCTGTAGAATCGGATAGTCAAGATGCTCAAGAAGCAATTCAACAACTTTCTGACGGTGCAGATGAATTAAACAATGGTTTAATTGAAGCACATGATGCATCTGGACAACTCGTTCAAGGGGCAAATGAGTTAAATGACGGTGTAGGTCAATTAAATAATGGTGCAAATGAATTAAGCGATGGTACTGGACAGCTTGTTCAAGGTGAACAACAAATGACAGCTCAACTTCAACAGCTCGCTCAAATGGTTGGCCCACAAGGACAACAACTTGTTCAAGCACAGTCTCAACTTGAACAAGGCGCAGCACAAGCAAATGGTGGAGCAAATCAACTTGCACAAGGTACTAGTGAAGCAGCGAATGGTTCAAACCAACTCGCTGGTGGTATTTCTGAGTTAAATGGTGGTTTAGGTGAGTTACAACAAGGTTCTCAAGAGCTCTCAGACTCATTAAATGAAATTAACACTCAGTTTAAAAAAGTGTTAGATAAAATCGAAGAAGAAAACCTTGCATTTACTGAAGCAGGTGCAAAAGACATTGCACAACCGGTGCACTTAGAAACAAAAAACATAGTTGATACTCAAAACTATGGACAAAGTTTCGCGCCACTAATCGTTGCGATTAGCTTATTCATTGGGTCTATTACGTTTAACGTCGTTTACCCAAACAACAAAATTTTTGATGAAGATATTAACATCTTTAAAGCATGGTTTAGCCGTATGTTACTCTATATGGTTCATGCGCTACTAATTTCAACATTCATTACAGTTGTTGTTGACTTTATAATGCAAATAGAAATTAGTAGTCACTGGAGATTCTTCCTACTCAGTTACGTATGGTCATTATTAGCAATTACAATGATTGGTGCATTAGTAACGTTATTTGGTAACTTCGGTAAGTTCTTAAGTATCATCTTACTGATCGTTCAATTATCAGCGAGTGGTGGTACATTCCCTATCGAAACGACAAACGCAATTTACCAAAAACTTTATGAATTCTTACCAATGTCATATACAGTCATTGGTTACAGAACAGCAATATTCAACCAGGCATTCGACCACGAATTTAGTACAATCATCTACGTATTACTCGGAATGCTCGCTGGTGCGATGTTATTCATCTTATTACTGTTCTTCTTAAAAGATAAATTCCCAAGATATAGAGCACTCACAAGCAGACTTAGTCGCTTAGAAGCATAGAAACTTTAAAGGACACCTCCTAAGAGAGGTGTCCTTTTTATAATTCAATTGCCTGTTTAATATATTCAACCGCTTCAGTAAGTGCTGATTGTTCGTCATCTGATAATTCAATTTCAAGACGTTGCTCGATTCCATCTTTTCCAATGATTGTTGGAAGTCCATACGCGACTTCTTTATAGCCGTATTCGTTTGATTCTGACGTAACTGAATAAATAGATTTTTCATCGAATACGACAGATTTTGCAAGATCTACAGTAATTCTTGAAATTGCTGAGTTTGTCCATCCTTTATTTGAAAAGACTTCAAATGCTACTTGGTCGATGCTTTCTGTTACTTTATCTTTATCGATTGAAGGCTTTCCTGTTAAGCGTTCAAATTCTTCTAAATCCATACCAAAGATTCTTACTTTACTCCATACAGGTACTGCGTGTTTACCATGTTCTCCAATCACAAATGCATCTATACTTTTTGGATCGATATCATAGTGGTCTGAGATGAGAGTTTTAAACCTCGCCGTCTCTAGCATCGTTCCTGTACCAATTATTTTTTTCTTATCATAATGTTTACTGCCGATATAAGTAATCGTGTCCACAGGATTTGAAACATTTAAAATAATTGCTTCTTTCGTTACACTTTCAATATTTTTAATGACATCTTCAATAATTTTTTTATTTCCCTTAGCAAGTGCCACCCTATCTGCCATATTAGCTTCAGTAACGATACTTGCTGTAATAATAACTAAATCCGCGTCTTTTAAATCATCATAGCTACCTGCGTAGATTTTAACGCGTGGTGTACCATTTGCTCCAGTGACATGATGGTGGTCAAGCGCTTCACCACGTGCTACTTTTTCATTTTCATCGATTAATACAATTTCTTTAAATAACTGTTCACGTTGCACATCTGTTAATATTTGACTTCCGACTCTTCCGAGTCCGATAATTCCAAGTTTTGACATCGAAAAAATCCTCCTAAATTTAAGTTGATTCTATTATAATAGATATCACATATTTAATGTCAGAAAATTTAAAATTTTTATGATAAAAAATCTATATCTCGTTATAAAATAAAAAAAGCAGCGAATGCTGCTTTTTTATGAGAATAAGTTAATTGTCGCAAGTATAATCGGAACAGTTAATACCTCAATTAAAAAAGCTCCGACAATTGGTACGATTAGAAATGCCTTATGTGACATACCATGTTGTTGTGTGACAGAGTGCATGTTTGCCATCGCGTTTGGTGTTGCACCAAGCCCGTGTCCAATAAATCCTGCAACCATAATCGCACTGTCATAATCTTTTCCGAGTAATCTAAATAGAATCGTTGATGCAAATATTGCCATTAAAGCAACTTGTAAAATTAATGCCACGATAATTGGCAATACGTTACCTGAAATTTCACCTAAGTTGATACTCATAAGTGCCATCGATAGGAAAATTGCAAGTGTAACTTCTCCGACTAAAGAGTTTACTTTTAAGTTTAATACTTCTGGTTTTGAGCGGTCGATAATGTTACGTATTAATACCGCAACGAACATTGCTCCAACATATCCTGGTAACGAGAATCCCGTTGCTTCTGTGAACATATCTCCTAAATATGTTCCGACAGCCATACAAAATACAATTACAGTCGATGTATAAATAAATTGACTTGTTGTAGCAGTAACTGCACCGTCTCCTTCAAAATCTTCATCGTAATCATCTAAATTTACTTTTTTATCATCAATAGAAGGCTTTAAATCATATTTACGAATTAAATGTTGAACGATTGGACCTCCGATTAATCCTCCTGCAATTAAACCAAATGTTGCAGCTGCTAAGCCGATAGATAACGCTCCGTCAACACCCATCTGTTCTAATGTTGTACCGTAAGCCGTTACTCCTCCGTGTCCACCTTCCATCGCTGCTGTACCAAGTACAACCCCAAATAATGGATCTAAATTAAATAACTTCGCAACGCTAACTCCAACGACGTTTTGTAAAATCGCAATAACACCAGCTGCTAACCAGTAAATAACTAACAGCTTACCTCCAAGTTTCACAAGTGCAAAGCTCGCGCCAAGTCCAATTGTCGTGAAGAACGCAATCATAAATAGTGACTGGAAGCTCGTATCGAGTTTTATTGTAACGATATTTGTATTAGATAAAATAAGTATTAATATTGCAACAAGTAACCCTCCGACTACCGGAGCTGGAATTGCAAATCTGTATAGAATTTTAATTTTTTTAGTTAAGAAATCACCGAATAAATAGACTAAAAATGCAAGTAACACTGTAGTGATCTCATTTAGTTCGAGTACCATACTACAATACCTCCCTATATTTTAAATTTAAGAAAACGTTTGTAAGTTAATAAAGTTTACACTTCGACAACTATACTAGTATATCATGTAAATTTTAAAATATATAGGAGGTAAGATAAAAAAATTATACCGTCATAAATACAAGTTTAGCGATTACAAAAATAACTGGGAATGCAATAATTGTTCTAAGCACGAATATCAATACAAGCTCAAAAAAGTTAATATTTAACTTACTTTTTAATAGCAATGCTCCGATATCTGCCATATAAATCAGCTGTGCCATCGTCGTTGCAGCGATTATAAATCTTGTAAATTCATCTTCAATACCACTTCCTACAATTGGCCCTAAGAAAATATCTGGAAAGCCAACGAGTAACGATGGTCCTGCTAGATCAATTTGTTGCATGCCAAACACTTGAAGAATAGGTTGAAGTGGTAGACTTAACCAATAAAATAATGGTGTGAATTCTACTGCAATCATTGCTAATGTTGCTAGTGCCATAATTACCGTCGTTAAATTGAACCACATTTCAAATACAGAAACTATACCTTCTTTAATTAATTTAAACGGATTTTCTTCTTTTTCAGCACGATCAAACATTTGATCGACTGCATATTCTATCATTCCGCAGTCTTCTGGAATGGTTTCATCTGGATCAACTTTACTATCTACTAAGTACTCATCTGATTTCCAAGAAACTGGAGGAATTCTTACCATTACAATCGCGGTAACTATCGAAGCTACAACCATTGCACCGTAAATTTGTAAAAACATATGTTCCATACCAATCATCTTCGTCATGACTAGACTAAACGGAATTGATACAACTGAAAAGTTCGTAGCGATTGCAGTCGCTTCTTTTTGAGTATATAGTCCTTCTTCATATTGTCTAAGAGTAATGAGTACTCCAATTGGTGCTGCACCCATCCAAGAAGCCACAGCGTCTACTCCAGAGCGCCCAGGGGCTTTAAATAATGGTCGGATTATTTTACTTAAAAGAACACCGATAAATTCTGTTAAACCAAAATTTAAAAGAATGGGCATTAGAAATCCTGCTAAAAAGAACCATACAATTAAAACAGGTAATACGTCATTTAATACCATGAGTCCTGTATCTTCATTAACTACCCATTCTGGGCCGACTTTAAAAAATGCCATCACTAAAAACGTAAATCCAATCAACTTAATCGTTGTCCATACAAAGCCTTCATCTAGCATTTTTAAAAATGGAATTTCAGTTTTTAATATTTTCTGTATAATGAAGAGTATAGTCGAAACAATTCCAATCGTTACAACTAACAGGGGTAAAAAATCACTAAAGTATTTCATAATATAATCAGCGATTACCCCTAGCATTATCGTCCATTTACCATCAATATGTATAGGTAATAAAAACAGTACAACACCGATAATGTTCATAACGATTGATAACGCTTTCGTTTTTGTTGAGTATTTCTTATCTTTCATACTTTAACATCCCTTACCGATTTTTCTAGGAGGTCATAATTCATGGAAAAGCAATTAAACAATAACATCCAAAACATCGAAGTACCTGGTACTCGTCAATTCTCTAATAAAGTTGATCAGTATCCTGATAGTGTCGACTTAACACTTGGCCAGTCTGGTTTTGACACACCAGAGCCAATTCGTAAAGCAATGGTCGATGCAATTAATAATAATAAATTACGTTATACTCATAATCGTGGTTTATTAGAATTACGTCAAGTAATTTCTGATTATATTTTTGATCGTTTTAATGTACGTTACAGTCCTGAAGAAGAGATTGTCGTTATGACAGGTGGTTCTGAAGCAATAGATAATATTTTAAGAACTATTTTAAACCCAGGTGACGAAGTCATTTTACCTGCACCATCATATTTAGGCTATGAACCAATTATTAAGTTATGCGGTGCAAAAGTTGTCTACGTCGATACGACAAAAACAGATCTCGTCCCAACAGCAGATTCAATTAAAGAAAAAATTACTGATAAAACAAAAGCAGTACTTTTCAACTACCCAACAAATCCAACAGGTACGTCACTCTCATATGAAAACATCAAAGAAATCGTCGAAGTATTAAAAGATAAAGATATTTTTATCGTGACAGATGAAATTTATAGCGACAACGTCTATGAAGGTAAACACCACTCATTTATGGAGTTTGAAGAAATCCGTAACAAATTATTCGTCGTGAATGGATTATCTAAGTCACATGCGATGACGGGGGCACGTATTGGATATATTTTATCAACACCTGAACTTTCAGATTTAGTAAATACGGTACATTTATATAACACAATATGTGCATCTACACCATCACAATACGGTGCAATTGCAGCATTTAGAGATGTTCCTAAAGAAGATTTAGAGGCGATGAATGATGCTTATAAAACACGACGTGACTATTTATTTGATCGACTCACGGGCATGGGATTACCCGTAGAAAAGCCAACAGGGGCATTCTATATCTTTCCTGATATTAGTGAATATAGCAACGACTCATTCCAGTTCTGTTTAGATTTAATCGAACAAGAACAGCTCGCAGTTGTCCCCGGTGCGTCATTCTCACCTTATGGTGAAGGCCACATTCGCTTATCATTCGCTGCAACGATGGAAGAACTTGTTGAAGCATGCAACCGACTCGAAAACTTCTTAAAAAATTATAAGAAATAACACATTTGGCTAGACTTCGGTCTAGCCATTTTCATTTAAATAAGTTCCCGCCTTTTTGAATTTCATAAATATGATAAAAATAAATTGGTAAAATCGTATTGTTCTTACGTACAATAATCATGTTCGTTTCTTTACTAATACTTTCTACATCACATTCCATCATAATTTCTCGTCCATTCGACCAGTAACGGATAATCGCCGTTTTACCAAGTAATTCGTGAACTATACGTTCATTATGTTCGATTATATCTTGTGTCAACTTTGGATAATCTTTTTTCAGTTGACTCTGAATCATTTGATTTACATTTTCATATTGTTCAGGCATCGTTGCAAAAGGCATCCATTTAATCATGCCACGCCCAGCTGGTATATTAGAATTGAGTTCTTCATAAGGAATATTTCTATAATCAAGAATCATCTCCACCATCTCCTTGATTTTATTATACGAACATATGTTCCTATTTTCAACATTAAAAAAGAGAGGAGGAAATTATCCTTCTCTCTTTTTCTTCTCTGCTCGTTTTTCTTTAAGTTCTTTAAGAGACTTTTCAACATCGATAGAATCATCCGCAGGAACCTCAAAGTTAATATTGTCCGATTCTTCTCTTGGAATAAAGTGAAAATGTACGTGCGGCACAGATTGTCCCGCTCTTTTTCCGTTGTTACTTACAATATTATAATCTTTAAACATATCCATCGTCGCAACTTTATGCATTAAAGCAATTAAATCATTACGCACGACTTTATTATCGATATCTCCAAATGTTTCAAAATGCATCTTCGGCATTACTAAAACATGCCCTTTAGATGCTGGAGACTTATCTAAAATCGCGATGCTATAAATGCTTTCTCTTACAAGATGGTAATCTTTATTTTTAATCAGATCACAAAATACACAATCCATATAATCACTCCCTTAATTAATATACTAGATTTCAAACAATTAATTTAGAATTGTGCTTATTTTTAAAAAGTTGTTGATATTTTCAGAATATTTATTATAATCAATAAATATAAACTTTAGAGGAGAATGTTAATGAAGAGATTATTCGTGTTTTATTTACTGATATTCACCGCTTTATTGAGCGCGTGTGACTTTGGAGAAGATAGTGCTTCAAATGATGGAGAAAAAGTAATCAATCTTTCTATTGCTACAGATCCACCTGCACTTCATCCATTATTATCTACAGATACGACTTCACAAATTCTAGTTCAAAACGCTTTTGAAGGACTGACTCGTATCGACAAAGATGGTGAAGTAACAAATGCGTTAGCTGAAGATATTCAAGAAAGTGAAGATAAAAAAACATATACATACACAATTCGTGATGCGAACTGGTCTAATGGAGATAAAGTAACCGCACAAGATTTTGAATACGCATGGAAATGGGCATTAAACCCTGAAAATGGTGCTGATTCTGCATACTTACTGTATTACATTGAAGGCGCACAAGATTATAACACTGGCGAAGGGAACGAAGAAGATGTTGGTATAAAAGCTTTAGACGACAAAACGTTAGAAGTCACGCTTAATAATCCAACACCTTACTTTAATGAGTTAGTGTCAAATACAATTTACACACCACTCAACCATAAGTACGTTGAAGAAAATCCAGACTGGCATAAAAATATAGGTACAGAGGAATACGTCGTTAATGGTCCTTTTGAAGTGAGTGAATTCAAAAGTTCAGACAAAATTGTATTAAAAAAACGTGATGACTACTGGGATAAAGATAACGTTGATCTCGACGTTGCAAATATTAATATTATCGATTCAGCAGCAACAGCTTTAAAAGAATTTGACTCTGGTAATCTAGACTATCTTGGAAGTTCATATAATACTATCGATTTAAACGCACTTGATCGTTTTAAAGAAGAAGATAAACTCGACGTTCAAGACCAAGTGGCGACTTATATGCTTGTGTTTAACACGGAAGAAGATATTATAAATAATAAAAATATCCGAAAAGCTTTAACGATTGCAATCGATAGAGAAGGTCTTATTGAAAACGTAACAAAAGGTGAGGAGACTCCTGCAACAGGATTAGTACCTCAAACTGTAAAAGGATTTGAAGGGCCTACAGGATATTTTGAATCTAACGACTTAGATGAAGCTAGAGAAGCTTTAGACAAAGGTATTGAAGAATTAGGATTAAATGGTCCTGAAGATATCAAAATTAGCCTGTCTTACAACACAAGTGAAGCACATGCTGCAATTATGCAGTACATCCAACAAGGTTGGAAAGATAACTTAGGAATCGATGCTACGTTAGACAATAACGAATGGCAAGTGTATTTACAAAAATTAAGTGAGGGCGATTTCCAAGCAGGACGTCTTGGTTGGACAGGAGATGTTAACGATCCTGAGTACTTCCTAAACATTTACAAAAACCTAGGTGGTAATAACCAAACAAGATGGCATAACGAAGAATATGCAAGCCTTCTTGATCAATCTGCTACAGAAACAGATCCAGACAAAAGACTCGAATTAAACAAAGAGGCTCATAAAGTGTTTGTAAACGATTATCCAATTGCACCAATTTACCACTACACTCAGCTTTCAGTAAAACAAGACCGTGTGAAAGAAATGCCAGCAGATATCTTTGGTAAAGCACAATTAAAATACGTTAAATTAGAGGATGAATAGAAAACAACGCCTGTTTTACAGGCGTTGTTTTTGTGTTATTATTTTACTCTTCCTCATCTCTAAGCACTTCTACTACGTAATCTTCTGACAATAACGGCAAGCGATATATACCGTCAATTGGGCCACGTAATTCGTTAATTCCTTGGACATATACTTCTGATATTTTTTCATTTTTTTCACGGTTTAATTCAATAATTTTAGATTCAGTACTTTCTTCATTTTCTAAAGTAAATGGTACAAGAACATTATCAGATGCTTTGTCATACGAGAGATGTACGCTACTGTCACTAAGATAATTCTTTTGTAACATGTTGTGGTATGATGTGATTTCTTCTAGATTTTCTTCTGAACGATTAATTCTGTATTGTACAATCCTATTGTATGCTTCATTTTCATATAAATAACCATCATATACTAATATATCTAACGTCGACGCGTTATCATCTTGATCAGGTAATACCTCTATGTCATATGGACTTATTGGAATTTCATCCGAAGATTCAATTATTTTTTCTCCAAGTCCATCATCTTCTTTAGGCCATTCATCTTCATTTGCAATAATCCAGTTGAATTCAATCTCTGGATATTTAATTTCTGCGATAATGTTTTGATTTAAAAATGACACAATTAAAGTATCATCTTCTGTTTGTGAAACACTGCTTTGGCTTAGCCAGTCTTTACTTTCCGTATACTTGTAAAATGATTCTGGGAGTATTTCTTTAAAGTTAACAACGTTCAATACTTTTCCATTATCCCAGTCGACTTCAATCATCGCGTCTTTAATATAGTCATCTTTATTGTTATGAACAAGCATTAAAATATTACCATTATTTAGCGTTATAATGTCGTTATGAATTGGTTTCTCTCCGTCATAATGAGACTGTGAATATGTGTATGCTTTATATATTCTTCCGACTGGGTCAATTTCAATCAAGTCATTAAAGAGTTTCGTATCTTCTTCGGTTTCTGACACTGTATTTAAAATAAAATGACCCGTTTCTTCGTTGTAATTAAATATTTCCGATGACTCATTTGTGAGTAGAAAACGAATATCACCAGCGTTATCTACACCAAATAATTCACCGCTTGATGGCTTCATATACGTCAGTCCATCATTAATTTTCAATTCATTTTTCTGCGTTATTTCAGCAGTATAAAAATCACTGTCAATATCTTCCGTTTCAACGGCTAAGTCGTGCGTTAACACTTCACCATTTTCATTTTCAACTTCCAACTTAACGTTATTTACTTGTCCTGCGTAAAGTCCCATCAGTGGAATTTCGTGACGCACAGAATATTTTTTTGTGGTATAAGAATACTCCGTATCTTTTGTTTTTCCTTCTACAGTATATGTGATTTGTGTTGGCTCATCCGTTGTAAATAATACATAGGCTGATAAAGGACTATTTCCATAAGGATTGACGACTACAAAAGGATTATCATATGTATAAGTATCTTCGTAAAATTTTTCGTTAATTTCATCATCTTTCTTTTTAATCTCTTTAATAACTTCCTTGTTATTATCTAGTTTATAAAATTCCTCGTTAGATTCGATGATTTCCTCAATTTCTTCGACAATCTTTTCTTCCTTATCCTCAGTTGCTTGATCTACCTGATTTGAGCAACCAGCAATCATGATAATCAGTATGGATAATCTCAGTTTTCTCATCTGTATAACTCTCCCGTTATTTAGTAAAAAATACTCCCCGTAAAGCAATACAGTAAAACTGCATGTTTTATGGGGAGTATTTTCTAATATTCATTAGACAGATTATCTATTTTTCTTTTTATTGTAACTATTTTCCTCAAGCACTAGCGATGCTAGGAAAAAGAGCATGAATACTGGAATTGCGATAAAGAATCCCATGAACAGCCAATCTGTTACTGCACCTAAAACGAACATTTTCATTACTCCTTTACAAAGTACTAGATAAAATAAATAAGACTAAAATTTGAGTAGTCATATTTACTATATATACAGTCTTACATCTATCTTAGCATTTTATGACGAACTATCCTATAGTTTTTATAAAAAATAAAACGTTTTACCATACTACATGTAAGGAATTCATAGATTATATAGAATAATGTTAGTTATACTTTAATTAACGATCAAAGAAGGGAGCTACTTTTATGAACTTTAATGAGAAAAATATTGATCTAGAAACAATTATTCGTGATGAGGTCAATAAATATTTAAATCAGGATGTCAGTCGCTTAAATGCAACTGAACAAGCACCAAAAGAATTAACTCAAAAATACGAAAAAATGCCTATACCTAAGGTCGGTAGAGATATTTACGAAGTACTTTCGGAGTTAAACAACGAAGTATTAACTTATTTATATCGTCCTAACCATAAACGTGCATTTTCATTTATTCCTGGTCCTGCATCAAGGCTATCTTGGCTGGGGGATATTTTAACAACAGCAAATAACATCCATGCCTCAAATTTTAAAAATGCGACACTACCAATTAGTATCGAAAGAAATTTAATTAACTATCTTGCAGATAAAATTGGATACGAGGTAAAACCAAGTGGTGGAGTGTTTGTTTCTGGTGGATCGATGGCAAATCTAACGGCCGTCGTTACAGCACGTGACAGAAAAGTATCGCTAGACAAACTTACTAAAACGACAGTGTATTTAACATCTCAAACACACCATTCAGGTCGTAAAGCATTACACGTCGCAGGATTTCCATCTGAAAATATTCGTATTATTGACCATAATGAAGACTTTACAATGAACGTTTCACATTTAAAAGAAACGGTCGAAAAAGATGTGAAAAATGGATATATACCGGCCCTCGTTATTTCTACAGCAGGTACAACGAATACAGGTGCAGTTGATGACTTTAATAAAATCGCAGATATTTGTGAAGCGTATAATATTTGGCAACACGTCGATGGGGCATACGGAGCGTCACATTTACTATCTACAAAAGGTAAATCATTATTTAAAGGAATTGAGCGCTCTGATAGCGTTACTTGGGACGCACATAAGCTACTATTCCAAACGTATAGTTGTGCAATGATTATTGTAAAAGATAAAAACAACCTTATTAACAGTTACGGTGAAAAAGCAGAGTACCTCGACGATATCACGTCAGATGACGATGTAATCGATCCAGAAATGCTTGGTATCGAGTTAACTCGACCAGCACGTGCTGTAAAATTATGGTTAACGTTACAAGTAATTGGTGAAGATGAATTTAGAAAACGTATCGACTATGGTCAGGAACTTGCAGAATACACAAAAGATTACGTAGAATCATTAGACGATTTTGAAATTATCTCACAGCCGAGTCTATCTATTTTAAGCTTTAGATATTATAACGACTCATTTACTGATGAAGAAAACGATCATTTGAATAATCTTGCAGCTAAAAAACTTGCCGATTCAGGTTACGGTGTTGCATATACAACGACTTTAAACAATAAAAAAGTATTCCGTATGTGTACAATCAATCCAGAAACTACAGAAAGTGATATTAAAGAAACAATCGACCGATTAAATCGATATATTTTAGAAGAAGTAAAAGAAAAGTAAACTTGTATATTTTTAGAAAGTTGTATATTGTATAAGTGTCAGAAATTTTCTGACATCCTCAATATGTTGTATTGAATACAGTTAAATATGTTTCTTTCGGGGCTTGGTGAAATTCCAAACCGGCAGTAATAGCCTGCGACCCGTATAAGTGATTATACGGCTGATCTAGTGAATATCTAGAGCCGACAGTTAAAGTCTGGATGGGAGAAAGAAAAACGACAACTTAATGTTTATTTAAGTTGCTTATTTAGTCTATTCTTTTTTAGATATACTGCCCTTGAAATTTATTTTCAAGGGCTTTTTATTGAGGTGATTTAAAATTGTATATGGATTTTTTAATGAATCTTGTACATATTACGAAAGGACAAACAGGTGTAAATCCACCTGTTGCTGCAGTTATTTTGAAAAGCGGAAGAATTGTTGGATTTGGTGCACATTTAAAACAAGGTGGCGCACATGCTGAAATTGAAGCGATTAAAATGGCTGGTGAAAACTGTCAAGATGCGACTATGTATGTGACGTTAGAACCATGTTCACATCATGGTAAAACCCCGCCTTGTGTTGACCAAATAATCGATGCAAAAATTAAACGCGTCGTCTATGCAGTAAAAGATGTTACGTTAAATTCCGGTGTGAACAAATTAAAAGCACACGGTGTAGAAGTTGAACATGTTCCACATGAAACTCTCACAGAGTTTTACGATACATTCTTTAAATCTAAACACTCTCAGTTACCCATTACAACTGTAAAAGTATCTAGTACGCTAGATGGTAAAGTTGCGAATGACTTTAAGGAGAGTAAGTGGATTACAAATAAGAGTGTAAAGTTAGATGTTTTTAAACTTAGACATGCGCACGATGCAATTATAACTGGATATGGTACGATTCAAGAAGATAATCCAGAATTAACTACACGTATTCCAGATGCCAAAGATCCAACACCAATTATTCTTTCTAGAAAAGGAAACATTGATTTTTCATTAAAAATTTTTAACCAACAAAATCGCGAGGTTATTATTTTTACTGAGAACGATAATTTACGCGCACCAAACTCTAATATTAAATTAATTCATCTTGAAAATTGCGACGTAGAGACTATTTTAAACAGACTTTACATTTTAGGTTTTGGACGCGTCTTAATTGAAGCAGGACCTAATGTTTCAAGTCAATTTTTAAATTCAAATGTAATTACGAACTTCATCCTATATTTAGCCCCGAAATTAATAGGTGGAAGTGGTAAATATCAATTTTTTAAAACAGATGATGTATTTCCACTTCACTCACTTCCAAATTTTTCTTGTGTACATACAGAACATATTGATGATAATCTCAAACTCATTTTTAAAAAGGAGATTTAAATATGTTTACAGGTATTGTAGAAACTACAGGCACAGTAGCAAATATTAAAAAGACTGATGAACTTCTAACTCTAACTATCCATTCAGAAAACTTCTTAGATCATATCTCTATTGGAGATTCAATTAGTGTAAACGGCACATGCTTAACAGTAACTGCGTTTACATCTAATACTTTTAGCGTTGACGTTATGAATGAAACGAGAAAAATAACGACAGTAGATGAATTAAAATTGAATAACGAAGTAAATCTTGAACGCTCCCTAACAGCTAATAAAGAAATCGGTGGACATTTTGTAACAGGACACGTTGATTGCACAGGCGTTATAACAGCATTACAAAATAATGATAATACACATATATTCACAATTAAAATTCCCGATAATTATAAATCACATCTTATGAAACAAGGTTCTATAACAGTTGATGGTATTAGTTTAACAATATTCGACGTATTAGATAATGAATTCAAAATTCATATTATTCCAGAAACACTAAGAGTCACGACGTTAAAATATAAAAATATCGGAGATATCGTTAACATCGAAACGGATATGATTATGAAGTATGTCGATCATATTTTAAAGAATCGTGAGGTGCATGCTTGATGTTTGATTCAATAGAAGCAGCGTTACAAGATTTAAAAGCAGGTAAAATGGTAATTGTAGTCGATGATGAAGATAGAGAAAACGAAGGAGATTTAATTGCAGTTGCAGAATGGATGAATGATGACACCGTCAATTTTATGGCAACACATGGACGAGGGTTAATATGTACGCCAGTTTCAAAAAGTATCGCTAATAGTATCGGCTTAAAACCAATGGTGCAAAATAATACAGACCCTTACGGTACAGCCTTTACAATAAGTATCGATCATAAAGACACAACAACTGGTATAAGTGCTTATGAGAGAACTCTTACAATAAGAAAATTACTTGAAGATGATATAAAAGTAGATAGCTTTAATCAACCTGGCCATGTATTTCCATTAATCGCTAAAGAAAATGGAGTATTAGAACGTGTCGGGCATACAGAAGCTGCTGTAGACTTAGCGAAACTTACAGACGCAAAACCAATCGGTGTGATTTGTGAAATTATGAATGATGACGGTACTATGGCAAGAGTTGATGATTTAATTCAATACAAAGAAAAGCATGATTTAAAGTTAATTACGATTAAAGATTTAGTTGCGTATAGACAAAAAACTGAAATGAATGTTAATCGAGTTGCATCTGTAAATATGCCAACACAATATGGCGAATTCAAACTCGATGCGTACATCGATATTAATGGTGCAGAACATCTCATGATTTATAATAAAAAAGAAAATAACATGTCTGTTAGAATACACTCTTCGTGTGTTACTGGAGATATATTTCATAGTGCACGTTGCGACTGTGGAGAACAGTTAAATAATGCTATGCGTTATATAGAAAATAACGGTGGTGCGATACTTTACCTGTTTCAAGAAGGACGAGGTATAGGGCTGGTTAATAAGTTAAAAGCTTATGAATTAATTAAACAAGGTTATGATACTGTTAGTGCAAATACCGCGTTAGGATTTGATGCAGACTTAAGAACATATGAAGTCGCAGCTCATATTTTAAAATATAACAATATCGATACTATTCAACTGCTTACAAATAATCCAGATAAAATTAATAAGATAAAAGATCTAGGTATAGAAGTATCAAAAAGAGTTCCGCTAATAATTGAAAGTAATCCACACAATAATCATTACTTAATTACCAAGATAAAAGAGATGGGACATTTACTGTAGGAGGAAAAGAAATGGTGTATGAAGGTAATCTAAACGGAGAAAATTTAAAAATTGCAATAGTTGTTGCGCAGTTTAACGATTTTATTACAAGTCGTCTATTAGAAGGATCTAAACAAACGTTAATTAAACACGGCACAAAAGAAACAGACATCGATATTTTCAATGTACCTGGTGCATTTGAAATTTCATATGTTGCGAATCGTTTGTCTAACAAAAAAGATTACGATGCTATTATTACATTAGGATGTGTAATCAGAGGGGCAACAACACATTATGATTATGTATGTAGCGCTGTAACAAACGGAGTCAATCAAGCAAATATTAATGGTAATACACCCGTTATATTTGGTGTTATAACAACTGAAACAATTGAACAAGCAATTGAACGTGCAGGAACTAAATCTGGTAACAAGGGTGTGGATTGTGCAGTTGCAGCAATTGAGATGGCACATCTATCAAAATCTATATTAAAATAACGCTAACCGTTATTTTAATTGACCATGTCAACTATATTTTTTAAATGTTTTTAATAAATATTAATAACGCATATCATTACTAATTAGTAATGGTATGCGTTATTTTTGTTATTGATTTGTGATGCTAATATAAATACTATTAGCGATACTGGTAGTCCTATCATAATTGGGTGAAGTTCAAATGGATGGCCAAGTATCTGCCAAATGATTGCAGTTATGAGTCCAGCCCACATTGAGTAAAGTCCTGCTACTTTTGATACACGTTTCATAAATAATCCTGCTGTAACAGGAACAAGTAATCCTGACACTGACATTGCTGTACCTGTAACCATTAAATTGACAAGTCCTGGTATCGTTAAGGCCATAATGAGTGATACTACAGAAACAATGACAACTGACAATCTACTGTATTTCAACATCTCTTTATCATCTTTTGTTTTAACATTCGGTTTAATAATATCATTCGCAATAGAGGAAGACCCTGCAATAAAGAATGAGTCTGCACTTGAGATAACAGCTGCAAGTAATATTACAATCATAAATATAACAAGTGCAAATGGAAATACCGATTGTACGACATAATAGAATGTCAGTGATGTTTCTTCTACTTCTATGTTTAATCCGTATTTACTATAAATACCGATCAGTATCGTAATTGCACCTAAAATAATTGCAATAATCATTGAGATCCAATACGCATTTTTCGCTGTATTTAAACTTTTTGCTGCCCATATTCTTTGCCATACATCTTGTCTAATAAATTGATAGCATGCAAGTGTTAATAGGTAAACAAGTATTTCTTTCGGCGTTATATTCGTAACGCTAAGCATTGCTTTTTCGCCCATTGACTCTGCGTTTATAATCATCTGACTAAAACTATCTGATTGTTGCAGTACTGCTATAAGTAAAATAAAAATACCGGCTGTAAGTAAAAGTCCTTGTATAACATCTTGCCATACGACGACTTTTAATCCTCCAACATATGTTTTAAAGCTTAAGAATAGCCACCCTAAAATAATTCCTACAGTCATATTTAAACCAATTGTTAAATTTAAAATAGATGCAATCGCAACAAACTGCATGCCTGTCATTGAACAATATGCAAACAAGAAACTAATTGCAGTTGGGATTCTTGCCGCTTCACCGTATTTTAGCGCAGTAAAATCTCCGATTGTTACCATATTATATTCTTCTCCGATTAAACGGATTTTCTTTAAAAAGAATGAAGCAAGTACAATAACCGCAAATAGCATTGTTATATGTATCCACATTTGTCCCATTCCGAGTACACGTCCATTTTCTGTATACCCAAGAAGTGTCGCACCGCCGACCCCTGTTCCAACAAATGTCAGTATAAGTGGAAACATCGATACATTTCTACTTGCGATATTATAATCTTCGTAAGTCTTAACCTTACGACCTAGAAATATCGTCATCACTAATAACAATAGAAAGTAAATAGTGATTACTATTTTTAATGTCAAAGATTCATCAACACTAAACATTCTATATCCTCCATATACTACTGTTTTGTCACTGTTAGCTTACCATCAACCATTTCAAATCCACTAAGTTTGACGTCTGAAGTATAAACCCTTTTTTATTTAATCGCAACTTTGCGAGTGCTTTTCATCAAGTGAATAATTTCTTTAATATAACTTTCATAATTACTATAGGCATACCTGTTATTTATGAGGGAAAAAATTAATGTACAATAGACTATAAGATATGTATTAAAGAGGGATATTATGGGACGAGATATTTGGGAAACAAAAGTACGCTCTATAAAATTAACCGATAATTTAAAAGATTGCGCACAACTATTAAGTGGACTTCACAACAATTCTTCAGAAGCATCTCTAAAGCAAATTAAAAATTTTTTATCTGATAATAACTATAGAATATTTGGACTCTATGATCCGTTTAATGATTGGAAATTATTATCAGTAATTACTTTTTCTTTAGATAAACTCAACGATATCAATATAATTACAGTTCATGATTTCATTACACAAATTGATGAAAGAAGTAAAGGATATGGAGAGCATTTACTCGCTTATGTAGAAGAAGAGTGGGCAGAAAAGAAGCGTTATAGCAGCGTTATTATTTCTATTAATAACAAAAATGAAAGACTTGAAAATTTCTTAGTTAATCATATGAATTATAGCTTTTATAAGGATAAATATATTAAAAATATAAATAACGCATAACATTATAAAGCGTCTCAGTAGAGACGCTTTATTTTTTCTTTACTCTATCAAATATAGAAGATAATTTCTTATCAGATAAATCATCTTCTATATTTAAGTCATCATTCACACAATGAATAACATAATAATTTTTATACCATCCATAAACAAAACCTATTTTATAATCATAGCGTAATCTTGAATCTGGAGATTCTACTTCAATCGCAATTCCTATAGGTACTTCTTCTTCAATATTTCTTTTCATTGCACGTTCCACTGCATTTAATTCCTCATTTAGTTCGTGATGATATAAATATATAGAAGAACCATCATCTAATTTTAATAATGGAATATGTTCATGTGTATGTGTACGTTTTTTACCCGTAGTTTCTTTAATAGATAAAATATAATCAGAATCTTTCGGTTTATAAAGACCCGCTTCTGCACTAAATAACGACACTTTTTCATCTATATTAGGAACATGCTGATAAAAAAACTCACCATTTTTATTATTCATGGATCTAAACCATTTAAGTCCAATATTATGTTTATGTGTGAGTTTACTTGAGAAATGTCTAAAATCAATGTGTTTCATAAAATATCCTCCTTAAAAAAACATTAGAGGTTTAACTTTACAACAAAACTTCATTTTTAATATTACTTATAAAGTGCTATTCGTATAAAGATAAAATTCTACGCCATTCTTCCTGGGCAGCCTGATCTTGAGAAACTTTAAATTCATCTATATTATATTTAATAATGTCTGTTATTTCACCATCATCTGTATATTCACTAAATCCGGTTGATAATCCCAATGGACCAATTAATTCATATACAATACCATTATCTACTAGCATGTATTTGTGTATATCAGTATCTGGTTTCGCAATTGTACTATACCCTGATGCAATAATAATATCTGGATGATCTTCATCTCTGCCATAGTCCTCAGTAATTGGTTGATAGAATGCTACACCACCAATCGCATGTAGCTCAAATGCTTCCCAACCAGGATTATTTAAATCTTGTGCTTGTACAATGCCATGTGGTGTTCTAGCTGCCCAGTCACCACGACCCCCTGCACCATGACCAAAATAATAATCTGTTACAGCCATCGCACCAATTTCAGCACGCTCAACTGCCCATTCATAGAATATTTCAGTCATTTCTTGCTTTTCTTCATCAGTATATTGTTTTACAGCTATAGTGCTTTCTTTCTCTTTATTCTTTTGTCCCTTTTTGTTTTCTGCTTTTTGCTGACGTTCTTTGGTCTCGTCATTTTCTTTGGCGTTATCTCTTTCATTTTCTTTTTCATGAGTATTTTTCTCTTCTGCTTCTTCTTTTTCTTTATCTGTTTCTTCGGTGTCTTCACTTGCTTTTCTTTCTACAACGTTTTCTGATACTAATTCTGCATCGTTATCATTTGAACATGCAACTAGTGTAAGTATCATTATTAAAGATAAGAATCCAAATTTCTTTTTCATAGAATCATCCTCTATTACGTATATAATTAAATAATATCATATTAATATTTAAAATTATTTACTATTTACATCATTTTAAAATAAAAATAGAAGTAACGCTATGCGTTACTTCTTTTACTATTGATACCAAGCATCATGCTCTAAGTTTTTTATGAGACGTACTTTTAAAATTCCTTCTTTTTCTTCTATTCTCTCAATAATTTCTTTTACCTTTTCTTCATCTGCTTCAGTGATATCAACTAAAGTATATGCATAATCTCCACGTGATTTGTTAATAATGTGATCGATATTTAATCCTTCTTCTGATAAAAGCTTTGTAAGTGAAGCAATAATGTTTTTAATATTTTGATTACATACCGCAATACGTAGAGGTGAAGTTAATTGCATTTTAACTCTTGGATAGTTTACAGAGTTTACAATGTTACCTGTTTCTAAATAATCAATAAGCTGATTAGCTACCATGATTGCTGAGTTCTTTTCTGATTCACCTGTTGAAGCACCGAGATGCGGAAGTAATGTCACTTTTTCTTGTCCAAGTACTGTTTCATTTGGGAAGTCACTAATATAGTGACCGAGTCTATTGTGGTTTAATGCTTTTACAAGCGCATCTTCGTCTACAATTTCAGCTCTAGAGAAGTTTAATAATACTGCAGATGCTTTCATTTGGCGTATTGCTGTTGAGTCAATCATATTTTTAGTACTATCTAAGAATGGAACATGGATTGTAATATAGTCGGCTTTTTGTAATACTTCATCAATTGAAGAAGCTTTTGTCACTGAACGGTTAATGTTCCATGCAGCATCTACACTGATATATGGATCATAACCAATAACATCCATACCTAAATTTTCTGCATCATTCGCAACGAGTAAGCCCACTTGTCCAAGTCCAATTACACCTAATGTCTTTCCTTTAATTTCATGTCCTTTAAATTTCTTTTTACCGTCTTCTACTTGAGTTGCAATGTCGTCTCCAGATAATTCACTTGCCCATTTTGAAGCAGGTAATGTATTACGTGCATGTGAAATAAGTGATGTTAAAACAAGTTCTTTTACAGAGTTTGCATTCGCACCTGGTGCGTTAAACGCGACAATTCCTTGTTCTGATAGTTTTTCTACTGGAATATTGTTATAACCGGCACCTGCACGTCCTACTGCAAGTAAGTTATCATTAATTGGTTCGTCATGTAAGTTATAACTACGGAGTACAATTGCTTCAGGATTTTCAGACTCGTTTATTTTATAATACTCTTTAGAGAAGCGCTGAAGGCCCTCCATAGCGATACTGTTGAAAGTTTTTATATTAAAATGAGACATTTTAATTCTCCTCTTCAAATTTCTTCATTAATTCTACAAGTGCTTCTACACCGTCTTTAGGGAATGCGTTGTAAATTGACGCGCGCATTCCACCGACCGAGCGGTGTCCTTTAATGTTTTCAAATCCATTTTCTTGAGCGTATTCTACAAATTTTTTATTTAAGTCATCATCATTTGTACTGAACGTCACGTTCATTAATGAGCGAGAGTCTTTATCTGCAGTTGGTACAAATAATTTAGACTGATCGAGATAATCGTAAAGGATTGCTGCTTTTTCTTTGTTTCTCGTCTCAATAGTTTCAAGTCCACCAATTTCTAATAACCAATCTGTCACGAGTTTATGAATGTAAATTGAATAAGTCGATGGTGTATTATACATTGAGTTTTTATCGCTAAATACTTTGTAATTAAACATCGTCGGTACCTCATTTAACCCAAGTAAATCTTCACGAATAATAACCAGTGTGAGTCCCGCGATACCTAAGTTTTTCTGAGCACCTGCATAGATCATACCAAAGTCTTCAATATTAATTGGACGTGATAATATGTCAGAACTCATATCACACACTAGCGGTATGTCGTCATATTTTGGGAATTCTTTAAACTGTGTGCCTTCAATTGTATTATTCGAACAAATATGAAGGTAATCATAGTTTTTAAGTGTTTCTGGAAATTCCGGTATATTTTTATAGCCGTTATTTCTAGATGATGCAACGACATCAACGTCTAAGTTTAAATCTTTTTCTAATTCTTCAGCAGCTTGAATCGCTTTATGCGCAAAATTCCCACTATCGACATAAGCAACTTTTCCTGACTGTTTTAAGTTCATAACGAGTGTAAAGAATGCTTGGCTTGCGCCACCTTGTAAAAATAAAATTCGATAGTTATCTGGAATATTAACAAGTTTTCTTAAATTTTTTTCTGCATCATTAATAATTTCATCATAATAAGAACTTCTATGACTCATCTCCATAACGGACATCCCCGTACCGTTATAGTCTAAAAGTTCCTTTTGTGCGCGTTCTAGTACTGATGTAGGTAACATTGCTGGTCCTGCTGATAAGTTAAATGTACGTTTCACGTGAAACAATCCCTTCTATATTATAAGTGAGCTTTCGTTTCTCCAAATGCAATCGACTGTTGACTCGGTATTAATATACCTTTGTTTTCATTTCTACCTTGCAAAACAAAACGTGCATCACTGAAATCATATTGTTTAATTGCTAAATTAATAAGTTCTTTAAAATCATCTGTTGAATGGCGGTTAAAGATGACACAAAGCGGTGTGTTTTTAAATGTTTTCATCATGTCATAATCTCCGATGCTATCTCCAAACATTGCTACTGGCTCTTTACCACCGTGTTTAGGCATAATATATTTTTTAATTGCGTCAGTTTTACCTTTTCCTTTAGTAATTGGCATGTCGTCATCCATTACAGGAATAATGACACCATTATCTGTTTTAAATTCCATTGCAATAATGTTTTCTGATTCCACTGCATGACCAAATAAGTCTTTTGCGACATCTACATATTCTCTCGGACTCGCACTTACAATGTATGGAGTAATATTATTTTTCTTAAATGCTTCATATAAGTTTAATAATTCTTCCGGTACTTTAAGTCCTGACTTAAAAGTTGATGAAACAACTCCAGATTTTCCAGGAATACTTTCAGCACTTGTAAACGTAATTTCTTCAAATGGCCTATCTTTCATTTCATTAATACAACGCTTACAAATATCTCTAAACTCTTCAACAGTATGACCTGCAAAAAGATAAGTCATCCAACCATAAGATGGTTCTCTTAGTAAGTTACCGTTTACAAATTTATGAAACATACGTAATTTCGTGATGAATGTTTGATAATGAGCTGTTTCTTTTACTTCTTTTAGTAATGCCTCAGAACGGTTCTCATGTGTAATGTAGTTATCATATAACCATTCATATTCTTTTGAAATATCTTCCGCAAGATTCAGTCCAGTCGCGTGCTCATATTTTTGATCAAACACTTTAGATAATTCCTCATGATAATGAGCATTGGTGAGTGTTTTATAGAACTCTTCTGGTGTCAGTTTATATTCAAGATGCTCCATTAGATAGACGTTCAAATTGTCCTCAATATCCATAATAATACTCGTATTATCATAGTCAAATACTACGTAACTATCTGGATCATCTTTAAACTCATCAATTACCTCATTAAGACGTTTGTATACAAACGGTTCAAAATTCCCTTGGTCAAAATACTTCTTCATTTCTTCACCTACAAATTAAATTAGTATCTAATGAATTTAAGATATCTTTTATTCAAATTTAGTGTAACACAAAATAAATATATCTAATTGTAAATGCTTTTATTTTATTAATAAATAAATTTACACTTTTAATATTTACCCGTTATTTTAATTTATTTAAACTCTATAAACATCTATATTACGTGCATTAATTTAAGTAACACATAGCGTTATAATAAATATTACGATATCGGTGGACAAGTATTTCGACTTGTAAAAGAAGAAAAACTCGATGAAAAAACATCACAGATCTCGGTGACGTTGTCAGTGGTAACAAAAAGGGACGTAAAGATGACAAAGAAAAAATCGTCTTCCTCGCAGGAAGAAAGGCAGTAGAAGACATATCATGGGGATACGAACTCTATAAATCAGCAAAAGAGAAAAACTTAAGATAAGCTTTAAAAGTATGGGATAGTCCATACTGGGCGTAAAATTAGACTATGTTTTGTTTTATGCTTAATCGGAAATTTCTTTTAAAGATATTCATAACTCTATAGTTTATAAAATAAAGCTAAAAATAACGAACAGCGTTATTTTTAGCTTTTTAAATGGTTTAATATTATCGTTTTAGAAATAAATTGTTAGTAACGTTAACCATTATTTATTAGTAATCATTGTAAGTGTCCCAAAAAATTTCATCTAAGTCATTTTTCACACGAGTCCAACTTTCACTCAGATTCACTGTTTTGAAGGAGATTATTTTACCATCCTCCAGTATAAATTGCTCAAAAAAGTCATATCCATTACTTGGATATAATAAAATACCTTGTATAATCTTATTTTTCGATTCAACCCGATTCATGTATGCATAAATTTGATACATATTCTCCGATTTAAATCTTCTTTTATAACGTTCACTAAATGCTGATTGATAGTATTTAGCATCAATAACATAATATTTATTTGGTGTTTCAATTTCTATATCCGTATTCATAGTCGGTATTAAATCTATATCGCTACCTGCAAGTGGATTAAGATTCCAACTGTAACTGCGTTTTTTAACTATATACGGATGTTCTTTTAAGTAGTATTTAAATATAAATGACTCAAACAACTGGTGCATAATTTCATTATCGTTTATTTGTTTAAAATATGTGTCTTTGTTTTGCTCCGAGGGAATTGAACTTTCATATAGAAATTTTCCTATTTGTAATGAAAATCTATAATGATTATTCAAGCGATTAAAGTTTTTAGGATAGGTGATACCTTTTAAATTAATCAGCCTAACATTTTGAAATTTTAGTAGTAAATGTCCAATGTCACGTCTGAATTTGGAATCAAATTGACTTAGATAAACAAGTTGTGCTTTTAATATTTGATTTAACAAGTTGTCTTCACTAAAATTATCAACTTCAGATATATAAGATCCATCAACTTGCCGTAAACTTTCTAAAACATTAATTTTACCTTTTATAAAGTAAGATTTTTGATCCTCTCGAATATATTCATTTCTTAGCCCCTTAGATTCTAAATTCTTTAAAGACCTTAAATACATACTCAATAGTACATCATGAATAGATTCAACTTTTTCATAATTTTTATAATCAAATTCATATTTATAATCCAATAAATCTAATGCATATAATGCCATATAATAAATATTTTTAATCGGAATATTTTTCATATAATTCCTCAATAAAATATCTAAATTCTTTAATTTTTTCGTTGTTATCATAATAATATTCTCTTAATAATGGCATAACCTCAAATTCAAATATATCTTCTAACCATTGTTTTACGTCATCTATATCATCATTTTCTATAAAATAACTATGTCCTATTACAAAATCTATTCCTATAGTCTTTTCTATTTTTGAATTTATATTAGACATTGTTGACACAATATTATTAATATCTTTCTGTGTTAAATTCATAACATTACATAAATGCATTTCAAATTTCTTTTTATCAAAAGCAGGTTCGATGTTAAAAAACGCGAAACGTCTACGTAGCGCGTAATCAATTATTGATAATGATCGATCTGCCATATTCATCGTCCCAATAATATATAGGTTCTCAGGAATCGAAAATGTTTCTTTAGAGTATGTTAAACGAATTTCATAATTAGAACGTTTATCACTGTCCAATAATAACAATAACTCTCCAAATATATTCGATGTATTACCACGATTAATTTCGTCAATAATTAGAAAATAATCTTTTTCCGGATCATTTTCAGCTCGCTTACATATATTATAAAAAATACCTTTCTCCGTAGAAAAACTACCATCCATTTGAGGTTTTAATCCCTCAATAAACTCTTCGTAAGAATAACTTTGATGAAATTGAACCATTTCAATACTAGACTCAGCAACATCACTAAAATATTTATTAATTAAATTTTTAGCTATAAAAGTTTTACCTACGCCAGGAGGACCAGTAAATATTATTGATTTTTTACGTTGCAGTAATCGTAATATTTGATTTATTTCCTCCTTAGAAAGAAAAATATCGTCAGATATAGAGTTCATATTGTTCGTATCTCCAACTACTTTATTAGTATTTTTATAATTAATATATTCTTGATAATACGCCTCTAAAATTTCTGCAGCTTCCGTTACATTCACCTTTATCTCATTCTTATTTAAGAACTTTTGCATCTCGATATTAAGTTCAACCGAATCGAGATTTTCATAAGGTAAACCTAAATGCTTATGTAACGCATCATACTTATTTTTAGAATTAAATGTAATCAGCTCGCCTGGGCGATATATCATAATGAGTTTCCCACGAATTGTATTAATATTACGAGGTGGTTGATTCACATAAGTATTTTTATCAAAATTTACAATCATCTCATATAGCTGATTTAAAAATAAAGACAGTCGTTCATCAACTGTTTCATTAGGATACTTATTTTTAAAATAATTAATACTATCATAAGTTCCATCTTTATTCTGAAAGAAAAGTTTATTTCTATTATTTCCTAAAAACCCTGACGCTATTTCTCTAGTTCCAAATTCTATTAAGTACATAAAACTCTCATTCGAACCTCTTTGATCGAATTCTTTTAACGTCAAATTTGGTAACTTATGTAGAGGATATAATGATTGAAATCTTTTAATAACCTCTGCTTGAGCTTTTATTTTTTCTTCCAAATCGTCAACTTTAAAACTCGTATAGAATTCAATAAACTGCTTTTGATGAGAAAGTTGGTTTTCGTACTTTTGAAGTGAAGAGTTATTACTTAATTTCCATACTTCTTTAGAAGAATCATTCGAAGATATAAGTCTAGTAGTAACATTGATATCATCGAACTCATAATCTTCAATAAACTCATTATTAGTGAGTATATTTTCATCATAAAGTCGTTTCCTAAGTTCAATAATATCTGGAAAATCCTCTTTAATGATATCATTTAAATGACTTTTAATTTTACTTCCTTTAAAAATAATTATAGTTTTTTTATCAAAATCATAAACACCAGAGGCATTATAATCTGATCCAACTAAATGTACCTTAATTACATTATCCATAAAATCCTCCTATCTTTAAAGGTAATTCATAGCGTTATTTATATGTTAAAATATCTTATCAACACTAATTATATCATTAAATTTAGATGTATCGCTATGCGTTATCATCAACTTCAGAAATCACAAATAGTATGCTATAATATTAGTAATCAATAGAATAGTTCTCTTATTAAGAGTGAGTGGAGGGATTTGGCCCTGTGAAACTCCGGCAACAGCTTTTAGCGATGTGCCAATTCCAACAGTTTGTACTGAAAGATAAGAAGACCTTGGACGCTCTTCTTAATTTGAAGGGCTATTTTATTGAATATAATTAATTAAAGGAGATTATATTTAATGAAATGTATTGATGAAAGACAGAGTTACGATAGGGTACTAGAATTGTACGATCAGCTTGAGGAAGCAAAAAAATGAAAGTAAACAACCTTGCAAGTAGTCATAGAATATGTTGCGAATTATTGTGATATTTCTAAAAGTAGGTTGCGCTACTATGAGAAAAAAGGAATACTAAAAAATATTAAGCGAGATCATAATAATAAAAGATGATATTCAAAAGATGATATTGAAATGATAAAATTCATTCAATGTTTAAGTAATTTAAACATGCCCCTAAAGGAAATTAAGAAAAATACAAACATGCTTTACGATAATAAAATTGAAATTCAAACATTTTTAAAAGCACATTTAAAATTTTTAAATGATCAAAAAAACCTTATCAACTCACATATTAAACTCATTGAAGAAGAATTAAATAAAGAAAGTCTTATATAAAAAGAAGTCCGTGACCAAACTAGTATCACGGACTTCTTTTACTAATTAATATTCTATATTAGGCATTTCGTTGACTTTATCTTGATATAATTTAAATGCTACTAATAACGCTGAAATAACGCTGAAAATAATCACTGTTTTTTTCATTAATACAACCTCTTTTTAAAATTAATTATAATAATTTAAATTTAAGTTTTCAGATGTTTCTCTACGAGTTTCTCTCATAAGCTTTTCGTCATTAATGAGTGATTTACCATATGACGGTACTAATTTTTTAACTGCAGGTCCCCAGAGTTCACGATCTTCTTTAAAGTTTTTCTCTAATGCTTCAAGAACTACAGAGAATGATATTGAAGCACCTGGTGATTCTCCTAATACTGCAATGACAGAATTATCATCAGAGTTCACAACCTCTGTTCCGAACGCAACATATCCTTTACCATATTCGTCGTCGTCTTTAATTACCTGAACACGTTTACCAGCAGTGTATAATTCCCAATCTTCATCTTTTGCATCAGGTATGAATGTTCTTAAATAGTTCATATAACCTTTTTTAGTCATAACCATTTGGTCAATTGAGTATTTAATAAGTGGTATATTTTTAGCCGCTGATGATAATAACGTCGTAATGTTATAAGGTTTTACTGAGCCAAATAAGTCAAAGAACGATCCATATTTTAAGAATTTAGGGTCAATATTCGCATATGGGCCAAATAGTAACGTACTTTCACCATTGATATAACGTGTATCGAGGTGCGGTACAGTCATTGGTGGCTTACCTAGAGGCTCTTTACTGTAAACTTTTGCATTATGTTGTTTAATAATATCTTTATTTTTACACGCTAAGAATTGACCAGTAATCGGGAAACCTCCGACATTTTTTCTCTGAGATATCCCACTTTTTTGAAGTAATGGAATAGAGTAACCTCCAGCACCGATAAATACTTTATCAGCTACTTTAGTAAATTTTTCTTTAGTCGCTCTATTTTTTACAATAACTTCCCATTTGCCATCTTCTCGTTGAGTTAAATCAATCACTTCATGATTATATTTTAATGAAACATTAGATTTCTGCTCTAAATATTTTGCTAATTTACGAGTTAAAGTACCATAGTTCACATCGGTACCTTCATCGATTTTACTTGCTGCCATTAGCTGACTAGACTTACGATCTCGCATCATTAATGGCATCCATTCTCTCATTGTTTCAATATCTTCAGTGTATTCGATGTTGTCAAACATAGGAATTGTTTTTAGTTTTTCATAACGTTTTCGTAAAAATTCAACGTTAGTTGGACCCATTACAAAACTAATATGCGGTAATGGCTGAATAAATTCCTCTGGATTAGAAATATCACCATTTTTAACTAAACTGCCCCAAAACTGTTTAGATAGTTCAAATTGTTCATTAATCTCTTCAGCTTTAGAAGCGTCAATAGTTCCGTCCGCTTGTTGAACTGTGTAGTTTAACTCACATAATGCAGCATGTCCTGTACCTGCATTATTTTTCTCATTCGAACTCTCGATTCCAGCTTCATCTAATCTTTCATACATATCAATATTCCAGTTCGGGCTCACTTTTGAAAGTACAGTTGCTACCGAAGTGCCAATCACACCCGCGCCTATAACAACAATATCTTTATGCTGATTATCTGATTTAGTCATAATATATAATCCTTTCCTTTAAAGTTTTTATTCAGTTTCTCTAATCTCTTTTCTTATTTTCTCATTGTCCATTTCTGATTTGTTGAATGATTCATTAGTCAGAGGGAGTTGTTGCTCAAATGTTTCAAAGTTTTGTATTTCAACTGTTCCATCTAAAACCTCAAAATCTAATACATGTCCACCAAATTTTTCATTTTCATCCACAAAGTGATTATGAAATCCTCCAACACTCACTCCATGAAATAGCTCTGGTGTATAAAATCCAATTAACGTACCTGTAATATTTTCTTCTTTAATCTCCACTTGTTCACGCGCAGATTCTATTAAACGTTGATATGGTTCTTCTTGAGCGTGAATCGTACGAATGTGCATCATTTTAAATGTACCAGTGATCTTCACAGCTGAAAATAAGTTTTTACTTATCATATGAGATTCAACTTCTTTTAGTACTGCCTCAGATGTTTTATTTTTTACCTTAAAACTATTATCTGAAGAAAACTGAGCGACCATACCAAATGGTGTCATTTCATCACCATTTAGTTCAATAAATCTCTTATCACCATTCATATGAAAAGCTTTACCATCTACAATTACAACTTCACCATCTGCACCTGAAAGCGTACCAAGTCCATAATTTCCTTTTTTAAGAATTTCGTTAATAGAAATTGTACCTTCTAAAAAACCTTCCATTAACATACCAAGGGTGCCGTGTTGAAATAACGTTGAAGTCATTATAAAACCTTCCTTGTATTCAGTGTATTATATATAATACTATCATTTATTTACGTTTCTTATAAATTTCCTTCACAAAGTTTTCCTTATAATTTGTATAATCGATGATTCCCGTTGAAGACTTACTTACATATTTCTTCTTAATATCTAGATATTTTTCTCTAGCTTCTTTGTTATTATTCAAATAATCTCTAAAAAAGATTAAATTATGCCACAAATCTTTTTCATATTCCACAAGATGAATAAAATGCGTTTTTACTTTATAAGACTCATCTAAAAATTTTGCAAGTACAATTTCATTAGGACGATTCACTTTTAACCTAAAAAACCCTGCGTTTTCTAATTCTTTAAACAAAGTTTTATCAACCTTTTCTAAATCATCTACTCCTATAACAATATCTATTATAGGCTTTGCGGACATACCGATTATTGATGTACTGCCAATATGCTCAATTCTATTTTCTTGAATATGAGTATGATCTAATATTAAATTTTTAGACCTTTTAAATTCATCTTTCCACTTTGGCGAATACTCTATTAATCTAACTTCATTATTTTTAAGCCCTAAATTCAAGAAATCACCTCAAAATTTTTAACATACATTTATCAATAAATAACTGACAAATATTATTCTATCATCTCTAATAAATTTATACTCAAATTATGAAAACGTTTTATGTTAATATTCATATATTTTCTGTATGATAAAAGTATCAATATTTTTATTCAGAAAGGATGGAATTTAATGAAGTATAAAGAGAATTGGGATATGGAGAGTGTGTTTCCAGGTGGGAGTGAATCTTCTACTTTCAAAGAACGTTTATTAGAAGTGAGTGATAGCATTACTGATTTTTCTAACAAACTAGAGGACTGGGATCCTGAAGGAAATTCTAATGATTTTACACAGCTAAAGAGCATCTTACAGCAATACGAAAACATTTCAAACGCGCTTGGTGAGATGGGGAGCTTTACGACAGGATTAGTATCTGCAGATGTTAACGATCAAAAGGCATTACAAAATTCAAATCAAGTTGCGGATTTACGTAAAGATTTCTCATCAGAGAATATTATTTTAAATAAGAAAATCAGTGCACTTACTGAGGAACAATTTAACAAATTTTTAGAGGACGACTTCTTTAAAGCAATGAGTTTCCCTTTAGAAGAAATACGAAAAAAAGAAAATGATTTATTGTCCACAGAGGAAGAAACAATCATCAACAATTTATCACTCGATGGTCTACATGGGTGGGGGAATATGTACAATCAACTCGTTGCTTCTATTCAAATTCCATTAACTGAAGATAATGAAACTAAATATTATTCAGCAGGTCAATTTGAAAATAAGATGAATTCAGAAGAGAATCCTGAAAAACGTGAAGAACTGTTAAAAATTTGGGAAGATACATGGGAGAAAAAAGCTGATTTATTTTCTACGACGTTAAACCATTTATCAGGATTTCGTTTAAATAACTATCAACTTCACAACTATAAAGATTATATGAAAGTACCACTAGACTACAACCGTATGGATGAAGAAACACTCGATACAATGTGGAATACGATAGCTAAAAATAAATCACCACTCAAAAAATACTTTAAAAGAAAAGCACAACTTCTTGGTGTTGATCAATTAGGTTGGCTCGATGTCAGTGCAAGTGTTGACGTAGGAGATTATACAAGCAAAAAATATACGTACAATGAAGCAGCAGAATTTATTATCGAGAATTTTAAATCATTCAGCCCAAAAATGGCAGAGATGTCGCGTCGTGCATTTGAAGAACAATGGATTGAAGCAGAAGATCGCCCTGGAAAACGTCCGGGTGGGTATTGTTCTAATCTTCCAGAATCAGAACAGTCTCGTATTTTTATGACGTTTGCTGGTAGTACAAGTAACGTCTCAACACTCGCGCACGAACTTGGTCATGCGTTCCATAGTTATGTGATGCGTGATTTACCTATTTTCAATCAGCGCTACGCAATGAACGTTGCAGAAACAGCATCTACATTCGCAGAACTTGTCGTTTCAAATGCAACGATTGAAAATGCAACTTCAGACGCAGAAAAAATTAATTTAATCGACGAGAAACTCTCAAGAAGTGTCGCATTTATGATGAATATCCACGCACGCTATATCTTTGAACGTAACTTATATGATGAACGTCAAAAATCAACTGTAGACAGCAACAGACTAAAAGAACTAATGGAAGAAGCACAAAAAGAAGCATATCAAGATGCACTTCGTTCATATCATCCAATGTTCTGGGCAACAAAATTACATTTTCATATTACTGGTGTACCATTCTATAATTTCCCATATACATTTGGATACTTCTTCAGCTTAGGCATATACAACCGCTTCTTAGAAGATGGAAACCTGAGTGAAGATGACTATATTGCGCTTCTACGCGATACTGCGAGCATGACAACAGAAGAGTTAGCTGAAAAGCATTTAAACGTTGATTTACGCAAACCAGACTTCTGGCAAGACGCATTAAATTCAGTTCATAAAGACATTGAAGAATTTTTAGAACTGACAGAGTCATATATTTAAGTTAAAAAAACCTTTATAAATATAAATGACTTTTTTAGCTTCTGGATTGAGTTAAATATACAATAACATTATGAACAATATTAATTTAGAGGAAGGATGTTTTACAATGGGAAAATTACAAGATAAAGTCGTCGTTATTACTGGTGGCGCACAAGGTATGGGAGAACTTCATGCCAAAAAAGCGATAGCTGAAGGCGCAAAAGTCGTGATAACTGATATTAATGATGAATTAGGCCAAAAAACAGCTAATTCTCTTGGAGACGATGTTTTATTTATCAAGCATGATGTATCTAAAGAAGCAGATTGGAATCATGTCATTCAAGAAGTAATGAACAAATGGAATCGAATTGATGTATTGGTTAATAATGCTGGAATCACATACAATAAAACAATTGACCAAATATCATTAGAAGATTATATGAAGATTGTAAATATTAATCAAGTATCTGTATTTTTAGGCATCAAAACTGTATCTAAAATTATGAAAAGTCAAAAACAAGGGGCAATCATCAATATTTCTTCAATTAATGGTCTTGTTGGTGGTGCAATTGGCTATACAGATACAAAATTTGCGGTCAGAGGTATGACAAAAGCTGCAGCTAAAGAATTGTCTCCATACAATATTAGAGTTAACTCAGTACACCCAGGTGTTATAAAAACACCAATGTTAGAACAAGAAGATGTTAAAGAAGCCGTTAAAGAATTCGAAAAAACAATTCCAATGCGTAGAGTGGCGCAGTCAGAAGAAGTATCTAACCTTGTATGTTTCTTAGCGTCTGACGATGCTTCTTATTCTACAGGATCAGAATTTGTTATAGATGGTGGTATTACTGCACTATAAATGATAAATCAATTAAAATATAAATAGTTCTCTTGAATAAATTTTAGGCGAAGGGCTGAGGAGCACTTCGCCTTCATTTAAATTCTCCTTTATCAATACATAATTATATTTTATATTTAGTAACCAATTAATTCTTAATATTTACCATAATGCTATATCTTTTCTGATATCACATATATAAAATTAAATAAAGGAAATATTGATCTCTATTAGCGATGTATAAATTCTAAAAAATCGTATCACTTATGATAACTTTCATTATTCAATATCTTATTTACTCTAAATAACTGTTCGAGTAGTATAACTTTCATCATTTGATGGGGGTAGGTCATTTTTCCAAAACTAATTGCTTCGTTTGATCGTTTTAATACTTCTTCTCCAATTCCATTACTTCCACCAATGACAAATACAACATTACTTTTGCCTTGTGTTTTCCAGTTGTTATAATGTTTTGCAAAACTTTCTGAAGAATGTTCTTTTCCACCGATCTCCAGCGTCACGACGTGTTGATTTGGTTTTATTTTAGATAAAATACGTTCTGCTTCTTTATTTTTAATAATCTCAATGTCTTTAGCACTTGCGTTATTTGGTTCTTGCTCGTCTTTTATTTCAATGAGTGAGACACTCGCGTATTTACTGAGTCTCTTTTCATATTCTTTTACCGCTTCACGCCAATATTTTTCTTTTAATTTACCAACAGTTATAAGTGTCAGTTTCATTAAATCACCTCATTTTTAATTTTATTCACAGAAAAGGACCAAGTATTCCACACTTGGTCCCCAAGTTATCCACAGTATTCAGTAGTTATACACACTTACTTGTGGATAACTTTTCTTTTATAATGTGTATATTTTTGTTGGTTCGTCTTTATCTGTGTCTTGTAATGCTACATGAGATATTGTATCGATATCATGATGATTTAATACTTGTTCAACACTCATTCTTGCAAGTTCTTTAATATTGTTATCCTGACTTAAGTGTGATAAATAGATGCGTTTTGTTCGGTCAGTGATAACGTCTTTCATCGCGTGTGCTGCGTCTTCATTTGATACGTGCCCAATATCACTCAGTATTCTTTGCTTTGTTGGCCATGGATATCTTCCAGCACGTAACATATCTACATCATGGTTTGATTCAAATACGAAAACATCACTGTCTTTTATAATACCTTTCATTTCATCTGAAACGTATCCTGTATCTGTAATTACCGATATTTTTTTATCATTTTGAGATAGTGTGTAAAATTGAGGGTCTACTGCGTCATGTGAGACGTTAAATGACTCGACGTCTAAGCCAATTATTTCTTTATAGTTTAAAGCATTAAACTCAAATTTTTGTTCTTCGTTAACGTGGATGTTTTTAGATTCAATTGCTTCCCACGTTTTTTTATTAGCAAATATTGGAATGTTATAACGCTTCGCGATGACTTTTAACCCCTTAATGTGATCGCTATGTTCATGCGTAATTAAAATCGCGTCGATATCGTTTAATGAGCGTTCGATTTTGTTTAACGCAATCTCAGTTCTCTTACATGTAAGACCCACATCGATTAAAATACTACCCGAATCTGACTCTACAAATATACAGTTTCCTGTTGAGCCACTCGCAAGTACACTCATTTTCATTGTGGATTTCACTCACCTTCAATTATTTCTTCTGATGCATTGATTGCATCCACATATATTACACGAGTTATATCTTTTTCTTCAATAATTAGCTTCCATTTTGGTCGAAGTAATACTTGATTACTATTATCATGTAGAAGTACTAAGTAATATCCAAGTGTTGAAGAAAGAATGATTGCCTCTTTTGAAATTTCTTTTTCTTTCATAAGTTCTTCTACAGCTTCCAACGGATCGTTAACTGGTTCTTTTTTAGAGTATTCATTGGCAGAGATATTCTCTATATAACCTTGTTCTAATTGTATACCCTCATCTTTATTTACTGCTTTAATACGTGCTGCACTATTATTAAAAATTGGTAGTGAGTTGTGCATTTGGTTGAAATATAATATTTCTTTGTTACTTGTGTCCGAATTATACGTATATTCACTACCTTTATACATTTCTTGATTGACATACTCTTGAACATGTGACGGTTCAAAGTCTAAGCTTTGAACTTTCCTAATACTTTTTAGCATACCTTGATTTGTTGATTCTTCTGAAGATGTTGCTGATTGAAATTCTTTTCGTGTACCATTTAATACTGTCAATTTAATTTCTTCTGTCGTATTAACGTTTGTTTTGTAGTCATCACTTTTTTGAACTGTTTTATTTGTTTTAATTTCCATCGAATCAGAAGTCTTATTCTGATTATAAAGCACAATGATTAATACGATATTAATGATTAAAAACACAAAAATATATATCGACTTACTTAATTTCCAATCCATTAACTTTCATCCTCAATATCGTATTTCACCCATTCACCGTCGTAAAGAATATACCAAGATGGTATATAGTCAACGACGTTTAATTCACTTTGATCTTCATTGTGTTTTAATTCATACGCAAGTATAATTTTACTCACTTTTGAGAAGTCATAATTTTCATCAATTACAATTTTATAACGAACTTTTTCTAGGTCATCAAGCGTCGTACTTAGATCAGAAGGAATATTTGCGTTCACTTGAATCATTGGTCGACTATATTCAGCGATTGTTCCTTTTCTAACTGTGACTAGTATTTCACTCATAATCTCATCACTAAATACGACATAATCATTTAACATTGGCTTGTATATTACTGTACTTTCTTCATCATCATAATCAAATAATATGTCCTTAGCAGTTAATCCCATATGTCCATTTAAAAAGATAAATGATTTTTCGATTGTCCGATAGGGTGAGAGTGTATTACTATCTGCTTCTTTTAAATTCATAAATGAATACTGATAGTTATTTGCACTATACGTCGCAATTTCGGTATCTGATTCATAGACTGTAATATCTTTAGATTGTTTTTGTTCAACATCTGACGATGAGAATAATGTTTCGTTCATCGTCGATACGCTTAGCGTTGATGGTATAAACTGGTGAACCTTTTGTTTTCCTGGTGATTTTGGTCCATATATCGCAGTTAATCGATTGGATGTTTCAGCATTTGAAATAACCATCGAATAGTCTATAAATAAGTCACTATGATTATTAATAACTGTTTCAATCTCACTTTTAGGAATATCTATTTTATAAGAAGTAAAACTCGTACGATCTTCGGTGACTAAATTTAAAATTGTATCATCGTCACGCATTTCTAAAATGATACGGTCGAAATTAAAATCTATATGGTCTTTATCTGTATCCATTTCAAACATCGTTAAAAATGTACGTGCAGGCATTTCTGAATAATAATCGATAATGAGTATCTCGTTACTTTCGATTAATGCTTCAGATTTTAATTGATTAATTGGCTGTTCTTGTTGAACTTCGGTTACTTCTTTACCTTGAAAGAGATCTCTAAACTCGTCTAAAAACTCTTTACTCATCGTACCAATTTCTTCATTATCTTTAATATGAACTGCTTGATACGCACGAGTCGTATCTTTAAACGATACGACTTCACCTTGAGAAGACATTGGCGGGAGAGATAAAGTCGTGTCAATGGACTCAAATTCTGGTGTGTAAATCCAAGTTTTATACGTCAGAAAACAACTTAAAATTATGAGAACTGTGAGAAATATTGTTTTAATATGTTCCTTAAGCATCCCACTCATCCTCTTCAATATCTAAATAAGGTAAGTTTATGAATATTGTCGTACCTTCTCCTTCGATACTATTTGCCCATATTTTACCGTCATGTGCTTCTACAATTTCTTTAGATATCGCAAGTCCGAGTCCTGTACCACCCATTTGTCGTGTACGTGATTTGTCGATTCTATAGAATCTATCAAATATTTGGTTCACATTTTTACCTGGAATTCCTAATCCGTGGTCTTTAATACGTAAAGTCATTCGGTTATATAATGTATTTTCTTGTAAATGAAATTCAACCTTTTTCGGTGTTCTTGTCTGATATTTAATAGCGTTAGTTATAACGTTATCTAGTACTTGCATCATCTTATCAATCGCAATTTCAGCATATATTGGTTTATTTGGAATATTTTTCGTAAATATAACTTCGTCTTTAAACGTAATTGTAAATCTTTCAATAATATTTTCTAAGAACATATTGAAGTTCACAACTTCTTTATTGATTTCTTCAACTTCACTATCCATACGTGATAATTGAAGTAAGTCTTCAACAAGTCTAGACATACGCTCAGTTTCTTCACGTGTTACTTTTAAAAATCTAGGTGCAATTTCTTCATCTTGCCACGCACCGTCTTCTAATGCTTCGATATAACTATGCATTGATGTAAGTGGGGTGCGAAGCTCATGTGAAACGTTCGCAACGAATTCTCTACGTTCTCTTTCAAATTCTTCTTGCTCTGTAACGTCATGCATTACCGCAATGAATCCACTAACGAATCCCGTATCTTTTACTATAGCGCTAAAATTCACTCTAATGATACGGTTCCCTTCTTTAGATTCTAAGAAAATTAAATGAGATGTGTCTCTATCACTTAAGATGTCAGAGAGTTCTAATTCGTCTTCTAAGCCGAGTGTTGTAATCATATTTTTGTTTAATATATCTTCGTAATCTACGTCTAACATGTATAACGCTGTGTCGTTTGCGAGTCTAATACCTCCACGTCTATCTGATGAAATAATTCCGTCTGACATATGTGTAATTACTGAGTCGAGACGGTTTTTTTCACTTTCAGTATTAGCTTGTGCCTCTTGAACACGTTTAGAAAGTATATTAAATGACTCCGCGAGTTGACCGATCTCATCATCACTATAAATTTGTACTCTAGATGTATAGTTTCCTTCAGACATCAGTAGCGCTTGGTTTCTCATACTAATGATTGGTTTAGTAATTGTACGTGCAACAAATATACCGAGTACTGTCGTAATAATTAAAGAAATCGCAGTCGCGATAATAAATGTATTGTTAATCTTTTCAAGTTGTGAATAGACTGTTTCGATATTTGATTCGACGTAAATTGCACCGATAATCTTATCGTGTGAAACGACTGGAGAGTTCACAAGCCAAACACGCTTATTATCATCCGCTCGATTTACGAAGATTTCATCGTTTTGAACACCAGTTTCTAATGCGTCGTTTAAATCTTTTATATTTACCCGAGCATTTACTGTTCCTTCGTTTGTGATTTTACTCGTTGCAAGTAGTATTTGATCGTTATTTACATATCGAATTTCATTAATATCGAGTCTATTTCCATAGTCATCGATAACTTTTTGAACTTCTTGCTGAAACTTACTACGATTCGTATCGTACTCACTATCTAGCTCGACGATGCGACTTTCAATTAGATCAATTTGTGATTCAATATTGCTTTTAAAATTATTTGTTAAGTCTCTTTCTAATACATTTGTAAAGTAGAGACCGATAATTTGCATACCAATAATGATGAGTAAGACATATATGACGACAAGTTTAACTTGGAGAGATTTAACATTTCGACTCCATTCTTTAAACATTTAGTCGTCACCTTTTATAAAGTAACCAACACCACGACGCGTGAGTATATATTCTGGATGACTTGAATCTGTTTCGATTTTTTCTCTTAAACGACGTACTGTAACGTCAACTGTACGTACGTCGCCAAAGTAATCATATCCCCACACAGTCTCAAGTAAATGTTCTCTTGTCATCACTTGACCTGGATACTGTGCTAAATACTTTAATAACTCGAATTCACGTTGTGTGAGTTCGACTTCTTCATCGTTCTTTTTAACAAGGTATGCATCTAAGTCAATTGAAATTTCACGTATTTTCATAATATTCTCATCTGTTTTATCTTCTTCAGTTGAAGGTGTCTTGCGTCTTAGATTTGCTTTTACACGCGCAATTAACTCACGTGCTGAAAATGGTTTTGTCACATAATCATCTGCACCGAGTTCTAAACCGAGTACTTTGTCTATTTCATCATCTTTAGCAGTCAACATAATGATTGGCATGTCGTACTTTTTTCTTACTTCTCTACAAATTTCCATACCATCTTTACCTGGTAGCATAATATCAAGTAAAACTAAATCTGGCACTTCTTCTAAGATAAGATCTAGCGCCTCATTTCCTTCGTGCGCAATTAAAACTTCGTAACCTTCTTTTTGTAAGTTAAATTCTAATATTTCCGCGATTGGCTTTTCATCATCAACAACGACTATTTTAGTTGGCATATTTTCCTCCATTCTAGAGAAAATAAATAAATCTCTATTTTATATTTACGTAGCTTAATACAATTATTATACTATTTCTACTAATTATATCATGAAAAAACCTACAGTAATTATACTGTAGGTTTAAGTGTGGACCATTTTTCATATTCTTTTGACGTGCAGTACACGAGATGTTCGTCACCAAAATCTCTAAGTTTTAAATCTTTTTCTTCTTCTGCACTATATTCAATATGTTTATAAGAAATACGTTGACGAGTTTTCTCACTCTCAGGGTCTGGCTGTGGAACCGCAGAGAGTAGGGATTTTGTGTAAGGGTGAATAGGATTGTTATATAAGTCATCCGCTTCACCAATCTCTAATAATTTACCTTTATACATTACAGCGATTCTATCTGAAATATATTTAACCATTGATAAGTCATGCGCTATGAATAAGTAGGATAATCCACGCTCTTTTTGGATTTCTTTCATCATATTAACGACTTGTGCTTGAATCGACACGTCGAGTGCTGAAATCGGCTCGTCTGCGATGATAAGTTTCGGGTCAAATGATAACGCACGTGCGATACCAATACGTTGACGTTGTCCGCCTGAGAATTCGTGTGGATATCTCGACGCGTGTTCTTTGTTCAAACCAACAGATTCAAGTAGGTAGTTGATTTGTTCATTGCGTTCTTTTTTATTTTTATACAGTCCATGAATATCGTAACCTTCACTTAAAATTTCTTTAACTGTCATACGCGGGTTTAATGACGCATAAGGATCTTGGAAGATCATCTGCATGTTCTGATAAAATTGCTTCATCTCTTTTTTATTTAGCTTTGTTACATCTTTACCGTCAAAGATAACTTCGCCACCAGTCGGTTCGTATAAGTTGATAATCGTACGACCAGTAGTTGATTTACCACATCCAGATTCTCCAACTAAACCGAGAGTCTCTCCAGGTTTAATTGTAAACGATACGTCGTCGACTGCTCGAACTTCGTTACTCTTAGAATTAAAGTATTTTTTTAAGTGGTTCACTTCAAGTAATGGTTTACTCAACACTTTCACCATCCTTTAGATTGTACTTACTATAACGCGCTTTAATTATTTCAGGGATTTCTGTTTTTGGTGCGTTAGGATGGAGTCTCCAAGTTTTCGCCATATGTGTGTCACTAACTTTAAACATCGGTGGGTTCTTCTCATAATCAATACGCATCGCATATGGATTTCTCGCTGCGAATGCATCACCTTTTGGTGGATCCGTTAAATCTGGTGGTGTACCAGGAATCGTGCGTAGTTTTTCTTCTCGACTAGATCCTAAATCTGGCATCGAACCGAGTAAGCCCCACGTATAGGGATGTTGTGGATTATAAAAAATATCTTCAACCGTTCCAATCTCTACAATTTCACCTGCATACATTACAGCAACTCTATCTGCAACGTTTGCAACTACCCCTAAGTCATGTGTGATGAAAATAATTGATGTGTTAAATTTCTTTTGCACGCGTTTCATTACTTCTAAAATTTGTGCTTGAATTGTCACGTCTAGTGCTGTTGTTGGTTCGTCTGCGATGAGTAACTTCGGATTAGCAGCGAGTGCAATCGCAATGACTACGCGCTGTCTCATTCCCCCTGAAAATTCGTGTGGATACTGTTTTACACGCTTTTCAGGCTCTGTAATACCAACAAGTTCTAATAACTCAACCGCACGACGATTCGCTTCAGACTTAGAAACCTTTTGGTGTTTTAACATTACCTCTGTAATCTGTTTACCAATTTTCATCGTCGGGTTTAAACTTGTCATTGGATCTTGGAAAATCATACTAATATCGTTACCACGTACTTTTTCCATTTCTTTATCAGATAATGATAAAAGATTTGTATCATTAAATAAAATTTCTCCGTCTTCATAAATCGCTGGTGGAATAGGAAGTAATTGCATAATCGCTTGTGACGTTACACTTTTACCTGATCCTGATTCACCAACAATCGCAAGTGTTTCCCCTTCTTTAACGTCAAAAGTTACATTACGAACTGCCTGAACTTTACCAGCATATGTTTTAAAATTTACTTTTAAGCCATTCACTTCTAATATTGTTTTTTTCATACAATCACTTCCTTAACTTTGGATCTAGTGCGTCACGTAGTCCATCTCCAACAGTATTAAACGCAAAAATAGTTAAACTAATAAATGCCGCTGGGAAAAACAGTCTCCACGGTGCATTTTGAAGTGCTGGATAACCGTCGTTAGCCATCGTACCCCAACTTGCAAGCGGAGCAGGTACACCAAGTCCTAGGTAACTTAGAAATGCTTCTGTGAATATTGCTGATGGAATCGTAAGAGTCATTGTTACTAAGATTGCACCTAATGCGTTTGGTATTAAGTGCTTCATAATTAGATGCCCTGTAGAAGCACCAAGTGTACGCGCTGCAAGCACATATTCTTGGTTTTTAAGTTTTAAAATTTCAGAGCGTGTAATACGCGCCATATTTACCCAACCTGTAATAGATAGGGCAATGATCATTGGGAGTAACCCCGGTTGCATTACAACAAGTAAAATAATAACAACTAATAAGTATGGAACTGCTGTTAAAATGTCTGCAATTCTCATCATAAACTCGTCAACACGGCCACCTTTAAGCCCTGCAATCGCTCCCCAAGTTACACCAATAATCAGGTCAATAATCGCTGCAGCAAATCCGATGAATATTGAAATTCTCGCACCGACAAAGACACGTGTAAATATATCTCGTCCTAGATCATCTGTACCGAAGAAGTATGTACCGTTAGGTGCAATATTATAGTCACCAGTTTGCTGACGATACGTAAAATTTGAAAACATCGGTACAAAAATCGCGCCTATAATGATTAAAACGAGCGTAATAAGTCCGATTAATGCTAATTTGTTTTTTAGAAAACGCATCAACACTTCTTGCCAAAAGGATATTGATTTTTTTGATAATTTTTCTGCTTTATCAGTTTCAACTCCAACAATCTCAAAGTCTTCAGGAGAAAGTTTTTCGTATTCTATTTCTTTCATTTCGATTTGCCTCCTCCGACTTTAATACGTGGATCTATAAATCCATAGAGAATATCTACAATGAGTACTGCGAGTAATAAAATAATAGAGTAGAACACTGTCGTACCCATAATTACCGTGTAATCACGGTTTGAAATACTATTTACGAAGTGTTTACCGAGTCCTGGAATTGAGAAGATTTCCTCAATTACGAAACTACCTGTAACAACACCAGCAGTTAATGGTGCTAAATAAGTAACTACTGGTAATAACGCGTTTCTTAGTGCGTGTTTATAAGTAATCACAACTTTTTTAATTCCTTTAGCTTTTGCCATTTTTACATATTCAGAATTTGTTTCTTCAAGCATTGAAGATCTCGTCAATTTCGCAATAAATGCCATTGGTGTTGCTGCTAAAGCGATCGCAGGTAATATCGAATAAATAAAACCTTTCCATCCTGCGATTGGGAATATATTTAATTTCAGTGCTAAATAGTACTGAAGTAAAGTCGCCATTACAAATGATGGTATGGATATACCGAGTACAGCGATTATCGTTGTAAGATAATCGGGCCATCTATTATGGAACAACGCTCCGATAACTCCGATTAACACACCAAATGCAACCGCAATAAACATTGCTTCTAAACCGAGTGTCATTGATACCGGGAAACTTTCTTTAATAATATCGTTAGTTTCACGATATTTATACTTCATTGATGTACCAAAGTCACCCTTAGCAGTATCAAATAAATAATCTTTATATTGAATGTACCACGGGTTATCTAAACCGTATTGTGCGTTTAAATTTGCTTCAATTTCTGGAGGTAATGCACGCTCTGATGCAAATGGGTTACCTGGTGCAATTCTCATTAAGAAGAATGTTGCAGTCACAATTAACCACAATGCAATAAATATATATAAGAGTCTTTTACCTATGTATGCTAACACGATGTAGCCCCCTTAAAAAATTAAAGGTGAGCGGGTTAGACTCACCTTTATTAATTATTTTTATTCTTTAATCTTCACGTACTTAAGTTGTAAGTTACTGAGTGGATCTGGTTCCATGTTTTCCACGCGGTCAGATTTTACTGCAATGTTTGTATAGAAGTAGATTGGAGCGATTGGATAATCGTTCATGAATACTTCTTCCGCATCTTGTAGTAACTCTGTACGTGTTGCCTCATCTGTTTCAACTGTTGCTTTGTCGAGTAGGTCTTTGTACTCTTCATTTTCCCAATCAGTTGTATTATTTCCGCCTTTACGTTTGTATAATTCTAAGAAGTTGTACGGATCGTTAAAGTCTCCAACCCAGCCGTAACGACCAGCTTGATAATTTAAGCTCTTAAGCTCTTCTAAGTAAACTTGCCACTCAGAGTTGTCTAACGTAACATCAACTCCAAGTTTGTCTACCCAGTTTTGTTGGACGTACTGCATAATTGCAGCGTGTGCTTCACTCGTGTTGTATGATAATTTAATTTTTACGTCAGATGCGCTGTTTAAGCCTAATTCATCTAAACCTTTTTGTAGTGCTTCTTTTGCTGCTTCTTCGTCATTTGACTCGAAGTAGTCTCTTTGTTCTTCAAATCCTTCCATTGTTAATGGAACTAATCCCGAAGCTGGTGCTTGTTCACCTTTAGTAACATTATCAATTAAACCTTCTCTGTCAATTGCGATTGTTAATGCTTCACGGATGTGTTTGTTTTGAAGAACATCATCTCCAGTGTTAAATGTAATCATGTATGTTCCAGCCATGTCTGAAACGTGTAACTCATCTGCTTCTTTGAAGCGGTCTAATGCGTGTAAATCCACTGAGTTAAACGGTGCGCCTAGGTAGTCTAAGTTACCAGCATCAAACTCTTTAAGTGCTGTTGCTTCACTTTCAATCATACGAACGTTTACTTTATCTACATCTACGTTGTCTTTGTCCCAATACTCATCGTTTTTATTTAGAGTAATGTGATCTGATGAAGCAAACTCATCTAATGTAAATGGTCCGTTACCGATATAGTTGTCATCGTTAGGATTTTTGTATGCATCCGGATTTTCTTCTGAAACTTTTGAGTTCACAGGGTAATATGTATAGAACGCTGTTAACTCATCGAAGAAAGGTGTTGGATTAGTTAATTCAACTTCTAACGTTTTGTCGTCAACTGCTGTAACTTTAACGTCTTCTTCTGAACCTTCCCCTAAGTTATATTCTTCTGCCCCTTGAATGTAATACAGTTGATATGCATAGTCTGCAGCATTTTCAGGATTCAATGCCCATTTCCATGCATATTCAAAATCTTCTGCAGTTACTGGGTCACCGTTTGACCACTTTGCATCACGTAATGTGTATGTATAAGTTTTTCCATCTGCAGATACGTCAATATTTTCAGCCATACCCTCAACAGGGTTACCATCTGAATCTAAACGAGTTAAACCTTCAAATACACTCGCTAAAATAACCCCAGAAGTTGTGTCTGTTGCTAAAGCAGGGTGGAATGCTGGTGGATCTTCATTAATAGAAACATTTAATTCTTTTAATGCTTCACCGTCTTCTCCTGTACTAGAAGAAGAATCTCCACCGAAATCACACGCTGCTAACACAAGCGTTAAGCCAAGTAACAAAACTAAAGCTTTAAAATTTCTCAAAGTAAATCCTCCTTTTTAAAAACCGTTTTATAAAACGTTTTCATAACTATATTTTAATCATATTCTTAATTTTATGTCAATAGAGAAAAATAAAATATTCTGATTATTTTAAAAATAAAAAAATATACTAAAAAACCTCTAGCGATACTTCACTAGAGGTTAAATACGGTCCCGACGGGAATCGAACCCGCGATCTCCTGCGTGACAGGCAGGCATGTTAACCGCTACACCACGGGACCTTCAGATATGAATTTAATTTTAAAAATAAAAAAGTGACCCCTACGGGACTCGAACCCGTGTTACCGCCGTGAAAGGGCGGTGTCTTAACCGCTTGACCAAGGGGCCAGATATCTGAACACAAAACTTATTATAGCATCTACTTAAATTAAAGCAAGGCTTTTTTAAAAGTTTTTTAAATATGTTCTAAATTTAATGTAAAATACATGTTTTTTATTATTTTTTTAATAAAAAAGCTATCTCAATCAAGAGATAGCTTCTTAATTATCCCCAAAGGTCAGCGAGTAAGTTTGTTTGTTCTCTGTCTGGTCCGACTGAGAATATTGATACTTTAACACCACATAAGCGTTCGATTTCTTTTAGATAATTAAGTGCGTTTTCTGGTAAGTCTTCTAACTTACGTACACCTGTAATATCTTCTTTCCAACCTGGGTATTCTTTATAAATTGGTTTTGCTCTTTCTAGTTCGTCTAATGTTGCAGGATATTCTGTAATTTCTTTTCCATCAATTTCGTAAGCAACACAAATTTTTACTGTGTCTAATCCACTTAATACGTCGATTGAGTTTAGTGAAAGATCTGTAATTCCACTTACGCGACGTGAGTGACGCACAACGACTGAGTCAAACCAACCGACACGTCTTGGACGTCCTGTTGTTGTACCATATTCACGACCAACTTCACGAATATGATGACCATCTTCATCAAATAATTCAGTTGGGAACGGGCCATCTCCAACTCTTGATGTATATGATTTACATACACCTACGATATGTTCAATGAACGTTGGGCCTACACCGCATCCAACTGTAACATTTCCTGCCACTGGGTTAGATGAAGTAACGAATGGATATGTTCCATGATCAATGTCTAGCATTACTCCTTGTGCACCTTCAAATAGTACACGTTCATTCGCTTGAAATGCGTCATCTAAAATCTTTGCTGTGTCACATACATATAGGCGCAGACGATCTGCAGCTTCTTTGTATGTATTGTAAATTTCTTCATAATCAAAACCATCATGATTAAACATCGATTTTAAGTACGCATTTTTATATTCAATATTTTCTTTGAGGCGTTTTTTAAACACTTCATCGTTCACTAAATCTGCCATACGGATACCGATACGTTGAATTTTATCAGCGTAACAAGGACCAATACCTCGTTTTGTCGTACCGATTTTGTTGTCACCACGTGCTTCTTCTTCTAATTCATCTTGTGCTAAGTGATATGGTAATACAACATTTGCACGGTTTGAAATTCTTAAGTTATCAATATTAATACCACGTGCTTCTAAACCATCGAGTTCTTTAATAAGTGATAGTGGGTCGATGACGACACCGTTACCGATTAACGCGATTTTATCATCAGCGAAAATTCCTGATGGTACTAGGTGTAATTTATAAGTTTCACCACCAAATTGAATCGTATGACCTGCGTTGTTACCGCCTGAGAAACGTGCGATGACTTTCGCTTCTTCAGCTAAAAAGTCTGTAATCTTACCTTTCCCTTCGTCTCCCCATTGTGTTCCGACTACTACTGTTCCAGACATAAAAAAAGCCTCCATTAAGTCTATTTTAACCGTCTTATACTGTACCATTAAATATCCTTAAAATCAATATAAGTAAGCACTTCTCAGTTGAATTGAGAAGTGCTTCACTAAGGTATCTCTGGAGGGATATAACCCTCTTCATAATTTTCAACTGCGAGATCTATAAAGTTACTATGTTGCTTATTGAACATCAGTTTTACTGTACCTGTTGGTCCGTTACGATGTTTAGCTAGAATGATTTCTATTTCATCTTGTGTACTTTGTGTACCTTCATCATCTTCACCTTCACCGCGGTTATAATAATCATCACGGTATAAAAATGATACGATATCCGCATCTTGCTCAATCGAACCAGATTCACGTAAGTCACTCATCATTGGACGCTTATCTTGACGTGATTCTACACTACGTGAGAGTTGTGATAACGCAATAACTGGGCACTCCATTTCACGTGCAAGTGCTTTTAACATACGTGAAATTTCAGATACTTCTTGTTGACGGTTTTCCCCGCGATTTCGCCCTGTGCCTTGGATGAGTTGTAAATAGTCGATGATGATTAGATCTAGACCGTGTTGTGCTTTTAGCTTAATACACTTTGATCGAATTTCATTGACTCGAATTCCTGGAGTATCGTCAATAAAAATATTCGTATCAGATAACTTACCTGTAACGTGTGCTAAATTATCCCATTCTTCTTGATTTAACTGTCTGTTACGTAAACTAGCTGAATCAATATGTCCAACACTAGAAATCATACGTGTTGCAAGCTGTTCAGCCCCCATCTCGAGAGAAAATATCGCAACAGTATAATCATTCGCACTCGACATTCCGACGTTTTCAGCGATATTTAATGCAAATGCAGTTTTACCCATCGATGGACGGGCAGCGATAATAATTAAATCGTTTGGTTGTAAGCCACTCGTCATTTTATCGAGCTGACGGTAACCAGTTGGAATTCCTGTAACACCTGTATTGTCTTTACCAGACTGTTCATCGAGTTCTGTAAAGATTTGTACTACGACATCTTTCATCGTTTTAAAGCTGTCACGTCTTTTATTTTGCTCGATATCAAGCATTGATGTTTCCGCTTCTGCAATTAAGTCTTCGATATCTGTTTCAGCGTTAAAACTATCTGTAGATAAACGCTCTGCTTTTTTAATAATCGTGCGTCTGAGTGAGTTTCTCTGAATGATTTCAGCATACTCTTCCCAATTTGAAGAAGTCGGGGACATATCAAATAATTTTGTAAGGTATGATAATCCTCCAATATCATTAACGATATTTTTTGATTTAAAATCTTCCATTAAATGAAGCGGACTAATCTTTTTACTTTCTTTTGTTAAATCTTGCATACTCGTAAAAATCATTTGGTGTGAGCGCTCGTAAAAGTCTTCAACATCAACAGTCGTTTCAACATCTAAAAATATTTCTGGGTCAATTAAAATAGCACCGAGCAGAGCTTGCTCTGCGTCGGTACTATGCGGCATTTGACGCGGAAAATTACTGTTATTTTCCATGACTACACCTCTTACTGTTCAACAACGTGAATTTTAAGTACTGCCGTAACTTCATGATGTAGTTTAATATCTACTTTGTGGTATCCTAATGCTTTTAATGGTTCTGGCATGTCTAATTTTCTGCGGTCGAGTTTAATGTCATGCTCTTTTTTGTATGCTTCAACAACTTGTTTTGTACTGACCGAACCAAATAAACGTCCGTCTTCTCCAGACTTCATTTTAATTGTGACTTCGATGTCTTCTAATTTTTCTTTTAACTCTTTTGCTTCTTCTAATTCTTCACGTGCTTCTTGTTTTTTTGCTTCTTTTTGTTCTTCTAACTTTTGTAAGTTACTTGGAGTTGCCTCTTCAGCAAATCCTTTTTTGAATAAGAAGTTTTGTGCATATCCTGCTGCAACGTCTTTTACTTCTCCAGCTTTACCAATGTTTTTTACATCTTTTAATAAAATAACTTTCATTAATCTTCACTCCTAATATCTTTCAGTTGATCGATTACACCTTTAAGTTCATCGTATAACTCGTCCATCGTGACGTCGGTACGTCTTGTTGCGGCGTTTGTTAAATGACCACCACCGCCGAGTTCTTCCATAATAATTTGAACGTTAATATCACCTAAAGAACGTGCAGAAATCCCGATTGAATCATCTTCACGCGTTGCGATTACAAATGATGCACGCACTCCTTCAATTTGCAGTAATGAGTCTGCAGCTTGTGCGACTGTCACTGGGTGATATGTCATCGTTTGGTCTGCTTTAACGATTGCGATACCATCTGAATCAATTTCAGCAGATTTAATTAAATCACTACGTGCGATAAATGTATCGATATCATCTTTTAAGAATGTTTGTGCAAGAACTGGGTCAGCACCGTTTGAACGTAAATAACTTGCAGCGTCAAACGTACGACTTCCTGTTCTTAGCGTATAGTTTCTCGTATCGACAATAATACCTGTTAACATAATTGTCGCTTCTAAGCGTGACATTTTATTTTCTTGATATTGATACTCAAGTAACTCTGCAACAAGTTCACACGCACTTGAAGCATATGGTTCCATATACACAAGAAGTGGGTTAGAGATCATTTCATCGGCACGTCTATGGTGGTCAATCACAACTTTACGTGTCGCTTTGTTTAAAATATCTGTGTCGAGTACCATAGAAGGTCTATGCGTATCAACGACGACAACTGTCGTACCAGGCGTCATCAAGTCAAATGCATCTTCTGATGAAATAAACGTATCATAAATATGTTCGTGATCTCTTACTTCATTCATCATACGTGTAAGTGTATCATCTAAATCTGTTTCATTTAAAACAATGTGTGCGTCGATTCCGTTTGATTTTGCGATTTTCGCAACACCAATACTCGCTCCAATTGAGTCAACGTCAGGGTTTTTATGTCCCATAATTAGGACATTTTCACCTTCGAGGAGTAAATCTCGAAGTGCGTGTGCCATAACACGTGCTTTAACACGCGTACGTTTTTCCATTGGATCTGTTTTACCACCGTAAAATCGAGCAGAGCCGTTCACTGATTTAATCGCAACTTGGTCACCACCACGTCCAAGTGCAAGGTCTAAAGCAGATTGGGCAAGTTGGCCGACTTCAATATAATCTGTCGAACCCTCACCAAGTCCGATTGAAAGTGTAATTTGTGCTCCAATCTCTTCTGTCGATTCACGTACTTTATCGAGAAGTTGGAAACGAGAATCTTCGACTTCTTCTAAACTCACATTTTTCATTGCAATCATGAAGCGGTCATTAGAAAATCTACGAATATATACATGATGCTCTTCTGCCCATTCATTAATTGTCGACGTAATGAGATTATTTAGTTCACTTTTTAAGTTTTCTGTCATATTTTGTGTGACGTCATCATAGTTATCTAAAAATAGAATTCCTATGACAGGTCGTTCTTCTTCTAACTTTTCTTTAAGTTCTTTTTCATTTGTAATATCGATAAAGTGAAGTATTGATAAGTCTTCTTCATAGTACACTTTATACGACTTATCACCATACTGAGTTTCAGTTTGATTCAGATTATTTGTTTTAATCATCGTTAATAGATTTGGAAAAGTCGTATTAATCGGTTCATTATAAAATTCTTCAGGCATGTGCTCTTGCATGTATTCGTTCATCCATATAATTTCGTCGTCATCGTTTAACATGACCATACCAATTGGCATATGATCAACTGTGTATTCTTTACCTTTCGCGATATCATCTGCTAACACTCTTAAATTTTCTTCAGATAAACTCAGCCACTTATTTGCATATATATAGACAAGCGCTAAGAGAATCGCACTCACTAAAAAGCTAATGACACCGAAACTAAAGTGATTCACAAATATAAACGTACTCAAAATTAAAATATGCAACAAGATAATACCAAACGGTATTAATATCAACTTCTTATCGAGTACTTTGAACATGTGCTATCTCCCTCCTGACTCTATGCGTTGTCTAAATTTAAATAACATATCGATAAAACCAACAAATAACGTAATTGGTTTAAGTAATATTGAAAATACCATAACAACTACAATCCACGGTGTTTTTAATTCTTTACTTTTTAAGAAGAATAAAATAAACGCTAACCCGTGAATATAAATGACCCATTCAAGTATAACCATTGAGTTTACAACGACTGAATAAATTGGATCACTTAACGAATCTTGAAATAGTGTTAAAATCATCACACCAAAGTATACATATGCAATGTTTCTAGGGAATTGCCACTTACTAAATGGTAAGTATGTCCATAACTCTTCTTTATCTTTTGAGAGTACTCGAATCATTAATATCGTATATAACGCAATAACAAATGCAATCACAAAAAATTGTGAAGGTATTAATATAAAGAAATCCTGAATTGCTGAAACGATCGTTTCAACATCGACTTCTTGGCCAGTAATACTTGATACCTCGTCGATTTGACCTTCATACCAAGATGTCACTAACATTCTCACTTTGTCAAATGACGGAATGACATTAAATGCTTGTAGTATTAATACACTCGCTAACGATAAAATCCCCATTAAAAATGTTAAGTACGTGAGTGTAACTTCTTGAGTAAATTTTTGCTTTAATGTCGCTTCAATTAACATGACCGAACATATTATCACGATAAACGTAATAAACGATAGTATTGAAAATACAAATAATGTAGGTACCCATATAATAAACACCGTCATAAAAAACAAACGGTCAGATTGTAATTTAATATCTAACAATAAGTATATGACAAAAGGAATAATTAAAAATCCTAGCACAATTGTATAGTCTGTAAGAATAAAATGTATAAGACTGACTACAAGTGCTGTAATAATTTTTAAATAAGGTATATCTTCTTTCAAAAATTACACACCCTAAACTTATAAAAAATATGCTCCTATAGAATAGGAGCATTCAATACTTTTATTATACCTTTTCGATGATAGATTGACCACCCATGTAAGGGCGAAGTACTTCTGGAATCGTTACAGAGCCATCTTCATTTTGGTAGTTTTCAATAATTGCTGCCATCGTACGTCCAACTGCTAAACCACTACCGTTTAACGTGTGCACATACTCTGGTTTTGCATCTTTATCTCGTTTGAAGCGGATGTTCGCACGACGTGCTTGGAAATCTGTCATATTTGAAATTGAACTAATTTCTCTGTAATCCCCATATTGAGGTAACCAAACTTCAACGTCGTATGTTTTTGCTGATCCAAATCCAATATCACCTGTACATAAAATCACTGTACGATGCGGGATTTCTAATAAGTTTAAAATATTTTCAGCATGACCAGTCATTTCTTCTAAAACTTCAAATGAATCTTCTGGTTTTTCAAAGCGCATCATTTCAACTTTGTTAAATTGGTGAAGGCGAATAAGTCCTCGCGTGTCACGTCCAGCAGAACCCGCTTCACTACGGAAACAAGCAGTTGACGCTGCAAATTTTGTCGGTACGTCTTCAATTGGTAAAATTTCATTTGCAAAATAGTTTGTTAATGTCACTTCTGAAGTTGGAATAGTGTACATTGACTCATCTTGAATTTTGAATAAGTCTTCTTCAAATTTTGGTAATTGACCTGTACCATACATCGCATCACCACGAACAATTTGCGGTGTCATCATTTCTTTATAACCGTTTTCTCTATGCACATCTAGCATGAAATTCATTAATGCGCGTTCTAAACGTGCACCGTCACCAGTTAAATATACAAAGCGTGAGCCAGATACTTTTGACGCACGTTCAAAATCTGCCATTTTTAGTTCATCCAGTAATTCCCAGTGTGGTTTTGGTTCGAAATCGAATTTTGTTTGCTCGCCAGTGCGGCGGATTTCAACGTTTTCTGAGTCATCTTTACCCACTGGAACTTCATCATTAATTAAGTTTGGCAGACGATCTAAACGATAGTTTAACTCATACTCGACGTCTTTTAACTCACCGTCAATATCAGAAATACGCTTACCAACTTCTTGCATTGCTTTAATATCTTCGTCAGCATCTTCTTTGTTACGTTTTTTCTCTGCAATATTTTGAGACACTTTGTTACGTTCAGCTTTTAATTCTTCTGTTTCTTTTAATAATGCACGACGCTTTTCATCGTACTCAAGAAGTTCGTCGATAACGACTGGATCCATTTCACGCTTTTTCGTCTTTTCTTTTACAACGTCTGGATTGTTACGAATAAATTTAATATCTAGCATTTTATTCCTCCTAATTTACCTGAAGATACAAAAAACCACGTCCCAATATACAAAAGGGACGTGGTTATATACGCGTTGCCACCCTAATTACATACGATTAACGTATGCATCTCATTTAAAAACGAAGTAAACTTCGTTTACTTGCATATTTAGAGATAGAAATTCACATCATCTACTAACTATTTTCACCAACCATAGTCTCTCTAAAAGTAGGGGTGATGCTACTGCATCTCACAAGTAAATATTATTTGATTATCTTAATTATAATAACTTTTTAAAATAGTTTCAAGAACGACTATAAATTGAGTCCTCGTTGTTCGAATACGAGTTTACCATTTGCAAATACTTTGGATGCATGGTTCACTCCATAGTGATACGGTACATATTCATGATTTGGTGCGTTCCAAATCACAAGATTTGCGTCATCACCAGCGTCTAACGTTCCACGGTTACTTTTAATCGCGTGTGCTGCGTTTACTGTGACTGCATTCCATACTTCTTTTGGTGTCATTCTTAATTTAATTGCACCGATTGTCATAATCATTTGTAGGTTATCTGTCACACAGCTTCCCGGGTTAAAGTCCGTCGCAAGTGCTACAGCCCCTCCATTATCAATCATACCACGAGCGTCTGCGTATTCATCTTTGCCTAAGTAAAACGTTGTTCCAGGAAGTAGTACAGCAATTGTATTGCTATCTTTTAATGCTTTCTTATCTTTATCTGAAGCGGCAACTAAGTGATCCGCAGTTACTGCACCTTGTTCGATGGCAAGGCCTAAACCACCGAGTGGATCGATTTCATCGGCGTGAATTTTTAAATCATAACCCGCTTCTTTTGCTAATTCCATATAACGTCTAGACTCATCAACACTGAATACACCTGTTTCAGTAAATATATCCGCAAAATCAGAAAGCTTTTTAATTTCTTCATCTTTCAGTAAATCTGTCATTTCTTGTAAGAATTCTTCGTTTTCTCTACCTTTAGGTACAGCATGTGGCCCTAGATAAGTGTGTTTCATTTCAATTGGGAATTTTTCTTCAAGTGCATGTGATACTTTTAACTGTTTTAACTCATTTTCTTGGTCGAGTCCATATCCACTTTTAGATTCAACTGTTAGTACACCATGTTGAATCATTCTTATAATATTTTTAGATGCTTTATCTAGTAACTCATCAAACGAAGCTTTCTGGGTCGCTTCAACAGTGTTTAAAATACCGCCACCTTGCTCTAAAATCTCTAAATAATCAACGCCTTGAATTTTTAAAGATAGTTCGTGCTCACGTGATCCACCATGAACAACATGGGTATGCGGATCAACGAGTGCTGGTGTAACGAGTTTACCTTCCGCATCGATTTCTTTATCAGCCACATATTCATCTGTTTTTTCACCACTGTAGACGATTTTTCCGTCTTCAATGACGACTATTGCATCTTTTACGATTAATAATTCGTCCATCTCTTTACCTTTTAATGCGTGTGACGTTTTTTTCGGTAATACTAATTCACCAATATTTTTAATAATTGTTGTCGACATTATCTATTCTCCTTTAACATTGGAATATTCATGTTATTCTTTTTCGCTGTTTCAATTGCAATATCATAGCCTGCGTCAACATGTCTTACTACTCCCATACCCGGATCTGTAGTTAATACTCTTTCTAACCGTTTTGCTGCTTTATCAGTTCCGTCTGCAACGACGACCATTCCTGCATGTAATGAGTATCCCATACCAACACCACCACCGTGGTGGAATGAAATCCATGATCCACCAGCTGCTGTGTTAATTAAAGCATTTAATATCGCCCAGTCACCAACTGTATCACTACCATCTTTCATAGACTCAGTTTCACGGTTTGGACTCGCAACTGATCCAGAATCTAAATGATCTCGACCAATAACAATTGGTGCACTAATTTCACCTGAACGAACCATTTCATTTAAAGCCAATCCCATTTTCGCACGTTCACCGTACCCTAACCAAGCGATACGTGACGGTAACCCTTGGAAGTGAATACGTTCTTCAGCCATATCTAACCATCGAATTAACTTTTCATTATCTGGGAATAATTCACGCATTTTTTTATCTGCTGCTTCAATATCTTTAGGGTCTCCTGATAAAGCAGCAAATCTAAATGGTCCTTTACCTTCACAGAATAACGGTCGAATGAATAGTGGCACGAACCCTCCAAAGTCAAATGCATTTTTCACACCATAATCATACGCAACCTGACGAATGTTATTTCCGTAATCAAAGACAATCGCACCTTTCTCCTTAAATCCAAGCATCGCTTCAACATGTGTAGCGATTGATGCTGTAGATAACTCTACATACTTTTCAGGGTTTTCTTTACGTAGTTTTCTTGCTTCTTCTAGTGAATAGTCCTTAGGTACATAGCCGTTTAACGGATCATGTGCACTTGTTTGGTCTGTGACGACATCTATTCTCGTATCACTATTTAAAATTTTAGGTAAAATTTCCGCTGCATTACCTAATAATCCAATAGATAAATTACGTCCTTCATCTCTCGCTTCTTCAGCGACTTTTAATGCCTCGTCTAAGTCCTCAATCATGACGTCACAGTAACCAGTCTCGATACGTTTTTCAATTCTCGATTTATCAACTTCTACGTTAATTGATACACCTTCACAAAACGATACAGCTAGTGGCTGTGCACCACCCATACCTCCGAGACCAGCAGTTAAAGTAATCGTACCCTTTAAGGTACCCCCGTAATGCTGATTTGCGAGTTCTGCAAATGATTCATACGTACCTTGAACAATCCCCTGAGATCCGATATAAATCCAAGATCCTGCAGTCATTTGACCGTACATTATTAATCCTTTTTTATCAAGTTCGTTAAAGTGATTCCAATTTGCCCATTTAGGTACGATGACTGAGTTTGAAATAAGTACACGTGGTGCTTCATCGTGTGTTTTAAATACCGCAACTGGTTTACCTGACTGAACAAGCATTGTTTCATCGTCTTCTAATTCTCTTAACGTATCAACAATTGCATCAAACGCTTCCCAGTTACGTGCTGCCTTACCAATTCCACCGTAAACAACTAAATCTTCTGGATGCTCCGCAACTTCAGGATCTAAGTTATTGTATAACATGCGTAAAGCCGCTTCTTGTTCCCATCCTTTACACTCAATTTCTAAACCTTTTTTAGCTCGAATATTTCTTGACATCTATAAACACTCCTTAAATTTAAAATAGTAATATGGATATTGGTATTGTAATGATTAATGTAAGTGCCACACGAATGAACCAAATAACCATAAGTTTCCAAAATGAAATTTTTAAATCTGTACTTAAAATCGCTGGTACTAAACCAGATAAGAAAATAATTGCAGATACCGATACAACTGCCACAATAAATTTCGTTTGAAGTGCCGCTTCAGTAACAAGTAGTACTGGTAAGAACATTTCAATAAGTGAGATTGTCGCAGCATCTGCAATTAAAGCAATATTGTCAATCGGCCAGAAAAATAATACTGGGTAAAAAATAAATGATAACCAGTGAATAATTGGTGTATATTCTGCTAATACAAGTCCGATAAAACCAATCGCTAGTATCGACGGTACAATTGATGTCATCATACGTAATGCATCGAAAAAATTTTTCCAAATCGATTTTCCGAGTGTTTCAAATTCAAATGAGGCTTGTTTAGTTTTATACCAAGCATATTGAAATCGATTTGTATCAAAGCGTTCAACAACGTTTTTATTGACACCACCATAAAATTCATCTTTTTCTGTAGAAATTGGAGGAATCCTCACAGAAATTGCCGTCACTAAAAACGTAATAATTAATGTCCACCAGAAGTAGAGTAGCCAGTGGTCCATCATATCTAACGTATTTGCGATAACAATCATAAAAGTTACAGAAACTGTTGAAAACCCTGTCGCGATAATGAGTGATTCACGTTTAGAGTAGAGTCCTTCTTTATAGACACGACTTGTGATTAATAGTCCGATAGAATAGCTTCCAACAAATGAAGCAACAGCATCAATTGCTGACCTACCAGGTGTTCTAAAAATCGGTCGCATAATTGGTTCAAGTAAAACACCCATAAAAATAAGTAATCCATAATCAACTACTAACGCGAGTAGCGCGCCACCAATTGGTATTAAAATGCTTAAGTTAATTGCGAGCGAGTTATATAGAAACTTTCCGATATTATCTTGAAGTACAACACTCGGTCCAAAATTAAATACCACCATAGTTCCAATAACGAGTCCAAACAGTTTGATACCAGTAAAAATCTTATCTGAAATCGTTTTTGTCTGTTTTAATATAAAAGGCAATATCGCCCCGACTATAATTACTACCCATGTATAGTACATTTCAATATCCGCGAATGTCATACGAATGAAAGATACTAAGTGATCGAGTATAATAGAATTCTTTTCCCCAATCGTAATTGGTATGAAAAAAATGAATATACCGATTAAACTATAGACAAAAAAACGCCAAATCTTTTTTGATTCTTGTTGATCCATTGTTTCTTTAGAGATTTTTACTTCTGAAAAGTTTTTCGGCATAAAACCCCTCCTTTTAAGCGCTTTCATTTTTAAAATTTTAATTACACAAAAGCTAGGGCATCTGCTAGATGTTTAATATCATCTGAAAATTTGCGATCTTGATTAATAAAGTCCACAATTTGATGATATTCGTCGAATTTTTCTTTCGTCTTTGGTGATAGTTTGTCTGATCCGCGGATTTCTACTGCACTTAACGCGATAAATAACTCTGTTGCAAGTACATATCGTACATTTTTCACAATATCTCGTGCATGTCTTGCGCCAATTGTTCCCATTGATACGTGATCCTCTTGGTTTCCGCTTGATGGAATTGAGTCGACAGACGCTGGGTGGGCGAGTGTTTTGTTTTCTGAAACTAAGCTCGCTGCCATATATTGTAAAATCATTGCACCAGATTGAAGACCTTCTTCAGGGCTTAAAAATGCAGGTAAGCCATCATTTAAATCCGGATTAACTAAACGTTCGATACGTCTTTCTGAGATATTTGCAATTTCAGCAACACCGATTTTTAATAAGTCCATTGAAATCGCAATTGGCTGACCATGAAAGTTCCCACCAGAGTATACTTCTCGCTCATTAAAAATTAACGGATTATCATTTGCTGCGTTCATTTCTATTTCTAATTTTTCTTTAACATACTTTAGTGTTTGAAAACTCGCACCATGTACTTGAGGTATACAACGAAGTGAATATGCATCTTGAACACGTAATTCACCTTGATGTGTCGTAAGCTGTGAGTTTTCTAAGTACTCTTTCATCTTTTTTGCTACGTAAATTTGCTCATCATAGCCACGTGCTCGGTGGATTTTTTCATCAAATGCGTCAATAATACCGCGTAAGCTTTGAAGAGTTAATGATGAAATCCATAAACTGTCCTCCATCAACTTCTCTGATTCGATATATGTAATAGTTCCTATTGCTGTCATTGCTTGTGTGCCATTGATTAAAGCGAGGCCTTCTTTTGCAGCAAGCTCAATCGGTTCGATTGATAATTCTTTTAAAACTTGTCTTGTTTTAACAATATTACCATCTTTAAACACTTCTCCTTCACCTATGAGCGGTAATGCCATATGTGAAAGAGGGGCAAGGTCTCCTGAAGCACCTAATGACCCTTGTTCAGGAATTACTGGAATAATACGTTTATTAATAAATGTTTTTAACTGTTCGACAAGTTCGACACGAACCCCCGAATGACCTTTTAACATTGTATTTAGACGTAAAATCATCATAAGTAGAGCAGTCGTTTCATTTAAATGATTTCCAACCCCCACTGCATGCGAACGAATTAAATTCGTTTGAAGTTGTGCTGTTTTTTCTTTTGATATTAAAACGTCACTGAATAATCCAAATCCAGTTGTGATTCCGTAGATTGTTTGTCCATCGTTAATAATGTTTTCTACAATCTGCCTTGATGATTTAACACGAGCATAAGCATCTTCTGTAATTTCAACAGTGGAGTCTTTTTCTTCTAAAAAGCGCTTAATTAAATCAATAGATAAATCGCTTCCATTTAATTTTAAAATAGTCACTAAATATCCCCCTTTATACTATATTTATTTTTAGTATAGCGCTTACATTTTATAAAATCAAAAAAAGTTGGAGAAATCTCCAACTTTATATTACTCATTTTCTTCGATTTGTTCTTCATCTTCAATATCTTTTTCAACGTCTTTAACAACCGCAACTGTTGCAACGTCATGTGATTCGTCTAAGCGCATAAGACGTACACCTTGTGTACTACGTCCAGTGACGGATACGTCATTAATTGAGAATCGAATGATTATGCCACCATCTGTGACAACCATAATATCTTCGTCACCATCAACAGCAGCAATTGATTCAAGTTCACCGATTCTGTCGTTTAGATTAATTGTTTTAACACCAAGACCGCCGCGTCTTGCTTGACGATACTCGCTTTCAATAGTTTGTTTTCCGTAACCTTTATTTGTCACTGCTAAGACGTGCTGATTTTCTTTTAACACGTCTAATCCTACAACTTCATCACCGTCACGTAGACGCATTCCGATGACTCCAGCTGCTGTACGTCCCATTGAACGAATATCATTTTCGTCAAAACGAATGAGTTGACCTTGTCTTGAACCGATAATAACTTCAGAGTTGCCGTCAGTAAATCTAACTGCGAGTAGTTCATCGTCTTCTTTAAACGTGATCGCAATTTTACCGTTTCTATTAATACGGTTAAACTCTGAAAGTTTTGTACGCTTCACAATACCATTACGCGTTACAAAGAGTAGGTAATAACCATCTGTAGCGCCGTCTTTATCTTTTACAGATAACATCGTCGTAATTTTTTCATCTTTGTCGACTTCGATCATATTAACAATTGGTATTCCTTTAGATTGACGTGATAATTCTGCGACTTCGTATCCTTTTAGACGATACACGCGTCCTTTATTTGTAAAGAATAATAAGTAGTCGTGTGTTGACATCGCAACAATTTGTTCAACGAAGTCATCTTCGATTGTATTCATTCCTTGAATACCACGACCACCGCGTTTTTGTGCACGGTATGTGTCTGCAGGTAATCGCTTAATATAGTTCTCGTGTGAAAGTGTCACTACAATTTGTTCTTCAGGAATTAAATCCTCATCTTCAATATCAATTGCGCCCGCAGTAATTTCCGTACGACGCTCGTCGCCGTATTTGTCGCGAATTTCGATGAGTTCTTTACGAATGAGTTCAAGTAATTTTTCTTCAGAATTTAAAATTGCTTGAAGTTCTTCAATCGTCTTCATTAAGTCGTTGTATTCAGACTGAATTTTATCGCGTTCAAGACCTGTTAAACGACGTAAACGCATATCTAAAATAGCTTGGGCTTGTTTATCTGACAGGCTAAACTTCTCCATTAAGCCCTGTTTTGCTTCTTCATCAGTTTCTGATGCACGAATTAACGCGATAATTTCGTCAATATGGTCAAGTGCAATCATAAGACCTTCTAAAATATGTGCACGTGCTTTTGCGCGTTCAAGGTCAAATTTTGTACGTCTTGTTACAACTTCTTTTTGGTGTTCAAGATAATGATGTAACATTTCTTTTAATGTCAGTGTTTCTGGTTCACCATTCACTAGTGCAAGCATATTTACACCAAACGATAATTGTAATGGTGTTTGCTTATATAGGTTGTTTAATATAACGTTTGCATTTTGATCACGACGAATTTCAATAATTATTTTAACGCCTTCTTGGAGTGACGTTTCGTCACGTAGATCTGTGATACCTTCGATTTTTTTATCGCGCACGAGTTCAGCAATTTTTTCAACTAAACGTGCTTTATTAACTTGATACGGTATTTCAGAAACGACGATACGTTCTTTACCGTTTTTCATTTCTTCTATTGTACATCTTGCACGCATAATTACTGATCCACGACCAGTCTCATATGCTTTTTTAATTCCCGCGCGACCCATAATAAGCCCAGCAGTTGGGAAGTCTGGTCCTTTAATGATGTCCATTAACTCTAAAGTCGTAATTTCAGGATTTTCTGATAAAGCAAGGACACCATCGATGGATTCAGTTAAGTTATGTGGTGGTATATTTGTTGCCATACCAACCGCGATTCCTGAAGCTCCGTTTACGAGTAAGTTAGGGAAGTGTGCGGGTAATACGACTGGCTCACGTTCTGTTTCATCATAGTTTGGAACAAAATCAATCGTATTTTTATTAATATCTCTTAATAATTCCATCGAAATTTTCGACATTTTTGCTTCTGTATAACGCTGTGCAGCTGCACCGTCACCATCCATTGAACCAAAGTTTCCTTGTCCGTGTACGAGTGGGTAGCGCGTTGAGAATTCTTGAGCGAGTCGAACCATCGCTTCATAAATTGAAGAGTCACCGTGTGGGTGATATTTACCCATTACATCTCCGACGATACGTGCTGACTTTTTAAATGGTTTATCGTTAGTCATTCCGTTATCATACATTCCGTATAAAATTCTACGGTGTACGGGTTTCAATCCATCTCGAACATCTGGTAACGCACGTGATACGATAACACTCATTGCATAGCTCAAGAAGGAACTCTTCATCGTTTTACTAATATTAACTTGTTCAATATTATTACGCTCAGCCAATTAATTTTCCTCCTTAAACATCTAAGTTTTCTACGTATTTTGCATTTTCTTCAATGAATTCACGGCGTGACTCTACGATGTCACCCATTAACATTTCAAATATTTGATCCGCTTCAATTGCATCTGTAAGTTGAACTTGAAGTAGTGTTCGGTTTTCTTGATCCATCGTTGTTTCCCATAATTGGTCTGCGTTCATTTCACCGAGACCTTTATATCTTGATATTGAGACTTTTGGAGTTTCTGGCAACGTACGACGTAGTTCATCTAAAGCCTCATCGTCATAGACATAATGTTTTTTTCTACCTTGTTCCACTTTATATAGTGGTGGCTGGGCGATGTAAATATATCCCGCTTCAATCAACGGACGCATAAAACGATAAAAGAACGTAAGCAATAATGTACGAATGTGGGCACCGTCAACGTCTGCGTCTGTCATAATAACAACTTTATGGTAACGTGCTTTTTCTAAATCAAATTCTTCACCAATACCTGTACCTAAAGCAGTAATAATCGTGCGAATTTCATTATTTTCTAAAATACGGTCTAAACGTGCTTTCTCAACGTTTAAAATTTTACCTCTTAATGGTAAAATCGCTTGCGTTGTCGAGTTACGTCCTGATTTTGCTGAACCACCTGCTGAGTCTCCCTCAACGATGAATAACTCAGAAATGCTTGGGTCTTTAGAAGAACAATCCGCAAGTTTTCCTGGTAAACTCGATACTTCTAATGCAGATTTACGACGCGTCATTTCACGTGCTTTACGCGCAGCAAGTCGTGCGTGCTGTGCAGTAATCCCTTTTTCTACGATCATTCTCGCTTCTTGAGGATTCTCCATTAAGTAGCGTTCAAATCCTTCAGAGAATAATTGATCAGTAATTGAACGCACTTCAGAGTTACCAAGTTTAGTTTTCGTTTGTCCCTCAAACTGTGGATCTGTATGTTTAATAGAAACGATTGTTGTAAGACCTTCTCTTACATCTTCACCTGAAAGACGTTCATCGTTTTCTTTTAATATATTTTGGTTAAATCCATAGTTATTAATTACTCTTGTTAACGCACGGCGAAATCCTTCTTCATGCGTTCCACCTTCGTACGTATGGATGTTATTTGCATATGTTAATACGTTCGATGAAAAACCTTTATGATACTGCATCGCGATTTCTACTTCGACGTCTTCACGTGAACTGTCTAAATAAATCACTTCTTCAGTGAGTACTTCTTTACTTTTATTTAATTCTTCAACGTATGATTTTAAACCACCGTCATAATGATATTCATAAGTCTCTCCATCTTCTGTACGCTCATCTTTTAAGCGTAGTGTAAGACCTTTATTTAAGAATGCAAGCTCTTTAACACGTTTTTCTAAAATCTCAATTTCATACTCTTGAGTTTCTGTAAATATTTCAGGGTCTGCTTTAAAACGAATAATCGTTCCTGTTTTGTCTGTGTCATCAATCACTTCTAAATCAGCGTCTGGAATACCTCTTGTGTAACTTTGGAAGTGAACTTTGTTATCTCTATGAACATAGACTTCTAACGACTCTGACAGTGCGTTAACAACTGAAGATCCAACCCCGTGAAGTCCACCAGATACTTTATAACCGCCACCGCCAAATTTACCACCTGCATGAAGAACGGTTAAAATAACTTCTACTGCTGGACGACCCATTGATTCTTGAATATCTACTGGAATTCCACGACCATCATCGATGACTTTAACCCATCCATCTTTTTCTAAAATAATATCTACTGTTGATGCGTATCCTGCGAGTGCTTCGTCAATTGAGTTATCAACGATTTCCCATACTAGGTGATGTAGCCCTCGTGAAGATGTCGAACCAATATACATACCTGGACGTTTCCTAACTGCTTCAAGGCCTTCTAACACTTGTATTTGGGTCGCATCATATTCTTGTCTTTGTTCTGCCATTTTGTCACCTTCCACTAATTTTTAACTGTACCGTCTTCAATCGTATAAAGATTCATTTCATCCATAATTTGATGGTTGATATCGCTAATTGAAGTTGTCGTTACAAATGTCTGTACACGATTACGAATTGATGTAAGTAAATGTGCTTGTCTATGTTCGTCAAGTTCACTTAAAACATCATCTAAAAGTAAAATCGGATATTCGCCGATTTCGTTTGATATGACATCTAGTTCTGCAAGTTTTAAAGATAGTGCTGTTGAGCGCTGTTGTCCTTGAGAACCATATGTTTGAACGTCCATATCGTTAATATAAAACTTTAAATCATCACGATGTGGGCCGATCATACATTGTCTTCTTTCAATCTCGTTATCGATAACTGAAGCATATTCTTTTTTTAAATATGCTTGTCTATTTTCTTTGTCTAATTCCAAACATTTAATATTTGGACGATATTCGACTTTTAATTCTTCTTTATTGTTCGATATATCTCGATGTATTTTATTTGCATAATTATTTAAAGCATCGACAAAAGCTTCTCGTTTATTAATAATTTCAAGTGCAGTTTCAACGAGCTGCTCATTAAAAATTTCTACCATCATTTTGTCGACAGTAGGTTCTTTTAAATACTGATTTTTTTGTTTTAACACACGCTTATAGTCGGATAAGCTTTGTAAATACACTTTAGAAATTTGTCCACATTCGACATCGATGAAATTACGTCGAATTTCTGGTGCGCCTTTTACAATTTCTAAATCTTCTGGTGCGAATAAGACACAGTTTAGCGCGCCAACATATTGAGAAAGTTTCGCCATTTCAACATGATTGATTTTTGCTCGTTTCCCTTGCTTTGAAAGTAGTAACGAAATCGGAATTTCACTAAATCTATTTTGAACACGTCCAGAGATGAGTGATTCGTCATGACCCATTCGGATCATTTCTTTGTCCCTTGTTGTCCGATGACTTTTTGTTGTTGCGAGACAATAAATCGATTCAAGTAAATTCGTTTTCCCTTGAGCATTTTGACCGATAAACACATTCAGCTTATCGTGAAAATCTAGCGATAACGATTCATAGTTACGAAAATTCTCTAACTTTATGCTAGATAGTCTCATCTACATACTCTATTCTATACACTCCAAATTCACCTATATTGAGGACATCATTATGATGGAGTTTTTTTCCACGTCTATTTTCTAATTCATCGTTTAAGTAAACTTCGTTTTCTGCAAGAAACCATTTAGCTTCTCCACCAGAATCAATAATTGATTGAAGTTTTAAAAATTGGCCAATCGTAATAATTCCATCATTAATTCGAACAATTTCCATCAGCGTATCCTCCTTATATTTACTATATTATTATACATTATTTGATGATTTTTTTCATCTACACTCGCTTTTAAAGCCACATACAGCGCTTTTAAATAAAAATACTATATACCTACTAGAAAATAATAAAAAAAGCCATATACCCTTATTTTTAAATTTTAAAGGGTATATGGCCAATAATTAGTATGTTCTAATTGGTAAAATTAATTGAATCACATCGTTTGAAGTATTCGATTGAAGTGTAAATGGCTTCATCGTTCCAAAGAACTCAATGGATACTTCTTCCTCAGGGACTGCACGGAGTGCATCCATCATATATCTTGAGTTGAATGAAATTTGAAGTGGCTCACCTTCTAAATCTACTGAAGTAACCTCTTCTTCAACATTTCCGATTTCTGGACTATTTGATGACAATACAACGCGGTTACTGTCGATTGTCATTTTAATTGCACTATTCCCACTTTCAAGTGCGAGTAGTGATACTCGGTCAATCGCTTTTAAAAATTCGTCATTATTAATCACTAAATTCGTTTCATAGTTCTCTGGGAATAATCTTGACGTATCTGGATAATTTCCTTCAAGTAAGCGAGATATAAATCTTAAATTCCCATATTTAAATAATACTTGATTTTGTGAGAAGTTAATCTCAACGTCTTCGTCGCTATCTTCAATAATTTTATTAAGTTCGTGTAGCGCTTTTCCTGGAATGATTGCATTTTTAATTTCAATCGCATGACTTTTATCTTTTAACTTTCTTAGCGCAAGTCTGTGAGAGTCTGTTGCTGTAAAGTGAATCTCGTTTTCAAAGAACTGCCAGTTAACACCAGTTAACACTGGTCTAGTCTCTGAACTTGATACAGCGAAATTCGTTTCGTTAATAATTGTTTTTAATGCTGATGAGGCAATTTTTAAACTTTCTTCATTATTCACTTCAGGAAGTAATGGGTATTCGTCCGGGTTAGATCCACTAATGACGAAATTAGATTTACCACCACTTACTTGAATTGAATACTGATCTGTCGATTTTAATTGAACATATTCTCCAGCTAATTTTTTGACAATATCAGTAAAGAAACGTGCAGGTAATACCGCTTCACCTGGCTCAGTAATTGTTAAAATTTCTTCGTTATCTACTTCAGTTGGAATTGTAATTTCTATTGATATTTCTCCATTACTTCCAATAAGTACTAATTTGTCATTGTCTGCTTCTAATTTAATACCTGACAAAATAGGTAAAGCAGTTCTATTTGAAATAGCTTTTAAAACGTCATTAAGTTGTTCTGTAAAATATGATCGTTTAATTTCTAAATGCATATTATCGCTCCCTTATTCTATATATTATATATATAAATAGTAAAAGTCGTAGTAGGCACTGTGAATATGTGGATAAGTGTAAAACAGATTGATTTATCAAAGTTATTCACATGTGTATAAACTGTTGGTATTAGTGTACCATTTATCCACAATACTCACATTAGATTATCAGAGTTTATTTTCAATTTCTTTTAAGTCATCTTTAAATTCATCGTCTTCTTGGTATAGTTTTGAGATTTTTTCATGAGCATGAATAACTGTTGTATGATCTCGACCGCCAAATATTTCTCCAATTTTCGGCAGAGAGTTATCTGTAAGTTCTCTTGATAAATACATAGCAACATGTCTAGGAAAAGCAATTGACCGTGTACGTTTTTTGGACGCGAAATCTTCAATCTTTATACCATAATATTCAGCGACTACTTGCTGGATATCTTCGATTGTTATTTTCTTTTGTTTTGGTTCTTTAACAATATCTTTTAACGCTTCGGCAACAACTTCTGGTGACATCGTTTGATTTGTAAGATTTGCATACGCTGCAACGCGTGTTAATGCACCTTCAAGTTCACGGATATTTGTATCGATATGGTTTGCAATGTACATCATCGATTCTTTTGGAATGACAACATTTTCTTCTTCGCATTTTTTCTTTAAAATCGCGATTCTTGTTTCTAAATCTGGTGGTGTAATATCAGTCGTTAGCCCCCATCCAAAACGTGAACGTAATCTATCTTCTAAAGTTGGAATTTCTTTAGGTGTACGGTCACTTGTAATTACAATTTGCTTATCATCATCATGTAACGCGTTAAATGTATGGAAAAATTCTTCTTGTGTTTGTTCTTTTCCTGCTAAAAACTGAATGTCATCAATTAATAAGACATCGATATTTCTATATTTTTCTCGAAATGCTTCAGGTTTGTTATCGCGAATTGAGTTTATGAAGTCGTTTGTAAACCGTTCACTTGAAAGGTAAGCGACTTTAGATTCAGGACGAGTTTCTCGAATATAGTTACCAATCGCATGCATTAAATGAGTCTTACCTAATCCAACCCCACCGTATATAAATAAAGGGTTATATGCCTTAGCAGGAGCTTCAGCGACTGCGAGAGATGCAGCATGTGCGAAGCGGTTTCCATTTCCGATAACGAATGTTTCAAATGTATTTTCATTGTTGATATGAAACATTTGATTGTCTTTATCTTCTATAGTTGTTTCTTTTTCTTTTGGCTTTTCAGCCGGTGTTTCTCCAGCAACAACAAAATGAATAGTAGGCTGTTCTCCGACGACTTTAAATATTGATTCAGACACAAGATCCACATAATGTTCTTCTAGCCAATTACGGTTAAATTCAGATCCAGCTTCAATAACTGCAGTTTCTTGCGAAAGTTCAATTAATTTTGAATTTGAAAACCATACACCAAAACTAGCATTTGAAATTTTACTTTCAATGTTCTCTAATATTTTATTCCATATATCTTCTAAACCATTCAT